>NZ_JAFMPL010000078.1:0-37737 GCF_019038455.1 Nocardia noduli | reverse complement strand
CGCTGAACGGCCGCCCTCGCAAATCACGTTGTCCACCTTGACCTCTGGCAATTCCGTGGAATACCGGCGATTGACATGATCCGCCCATTCGACCCACCAGGGTATGTCGGGATTCCGGTACAGGCGTACGAGTCGGTAGGCTGACCCGCACGCCCCTATAGCCCAATTGGCAGAGGCAGCGGACTTAAAATCCGCCAAGTGTCGGTTCGAGTCCGACTGGGGGCACTACGAAACCGCAGGTAAATCGGTATTCCGGTCGTCGTCCCTGTCGTCGGCAGCCACCTCGGTCCGCGGTGAGTCCGCAGCAACCGGACTGCCCTGGTACATCGCCTCCGCCACGGGGTGCGGATCGCATTCGACTCGCTGTCGGTGGGGATCGGCGGTTCGGTCTGCTCGAGGAGGCGCAATCGCGATAGCGCACGTGCACCCTGCGGATTCCGGAACCGGACGTGGCAGCATCAATGGCATGTCGATTGCTGCCACATCCATCGATCACGTCCGGCTGACGGTGTCCGATATCGAGCGGTCTCGGAAATTCTACGATCTCGTTTTCGGGTGGCCGGTGTACCTGGAGGTGCCCGTCGTCGCCGACGACGCCACCCGCGAGAAGCTCTCGTTCCTGTTCGGTGGAGTCCTCTACCGGGTGAGCGACACCCAATTGCTGGGGTTGCGGCCGGTAGCCGAAGACGGTTTTCACGAGGACCGTTGCGGGCTGGATCATTTGGCGTTCACCCTGCCGGATCGCGCTGCTCTCGAGGCGGCGGTCGCGCTGCTCGATGATCACGGCATCGAACACGAACCGATCAAGGAACTCGGGGTCATGGCGATTCTGGAATTCCGCGACCCCGACAATATCGCTCTGGAACTGGTCGTACACGCCTGACTATTCGGCGCCGCGACCGGTGAAATCGAAGGATCCGCCGTCGATGCCCCAGGAGATGACCCGTTCGGGGTGAATGCGGATGACCGCGCGTTCCTGGTGTGGGAAGGGCGGCTCCTCGTCGTCGAGCGCCTCGGCCGTGCCGCGTACCTCGATGCCGCGAATCACATACGGCTCCAAGGAAACCTGTTGGTCGATGACGAACGACACTCGGCTGCCCGCCTCGACATTGCGGAACTTTCGGCTGGCGCGCATCCGCATGCCGCCGATATCGATCGAGCCGTCGGCGTTCACGCGATAGCCGGTCGGGTTGTTCTGCACGACGCCGTCGGGTGACACCGTGGCCAGTCGACCGATTCCGGCCTCCGCGAGGAACCGTTGTTCATTGATGGTGAAGGTCATGTCGGATACTCCTCGGCGAATTCGATATCAGGTGTGCCCCGGCGATCGGCCGGGAGTTGTCGGGTGCCGGTGACGAACTCGTCGTGCGGCTCAGGTCTCGCGTGCTCCGAGATCAGAACAGGATCAGCGCGGTGCACAGTCCGGCGATGGCGATGAATTGCAGGGTGACCCGGTACTTCAGAATGCTGTCCCACTTGTCCTGTAGCGCGCGGGCATTGGCCGGGATGATGCCGCTCAGCGCCGCGGCGGTCTGCTGGGAATTGATCGGCTTGGCGACGCGGACGTAGAAGGCCAGCCAGGTCAGCAGTGCCGCCACCGTGATCCCGGCCGCGACGGCGGCGCCGATCTGTCCGGCCGCCAGCGCGATCAGCAGTGTGAGCACCGCGGCGATCACGCCGCCCGCGCCGACGATCGGCATACGCCTGTCGCCGTAGTAGTGGCCCCATCCCGCGCTGATGGTCACGGTCGCGTCATCGAGTTTGTGGTTCACGGACCGGGTGATCACGGCCCCGCAGACGTCGGTGCCGTAGACGACGCCATTGGCGAGAACGGCGACGACGGCGATGATCTGGCCGGTGACAACGAGCATTTCGGCTTCCCCTTCCTGAAATCTAGCATTGCTAGAAACTGGAGCAACGGTAACATCTGCTCGCTAGCTTGTCTAGCGATGCTAGATTCTGGGTCGCCGATCGGGACGTGCCGGTCGAAGACGTGATGGCGAGCCGCTGCCGCGTCGGCTACGATCTCGGACCCAGGAGCGTTGCCGGCATTCCGAGGGGGATCGTGCTGCAAGCCGATATCGATCAGATCAAAGCGCTGGCCGGAACTTTGGATGAGGTCGCGGCGAACGTCGATGGCATCGACGTTCGGACACGGGCGAAGTCCGTGGCGGGTGGTCTCGCCGGGACGCCGTTGGGGGCCGCGTGCGAATTGGCGACCGAATACACCGAGGGGGCGTGGCTGCGCACGAGCGGGCGGGTCACTGCGGTGGCGTCCGCGATGCGCGTCGCCGCCGACGACCTCGCGGTCACCGACGCGGAATTCGGGCGGCGGCTCGATGAATTCGATTACCGCGCGCCGGAGCGTCGCTGATGAGCGACTGGGCGTTGACCAGGACCAATGTCGTTTCCTGGGATCCCGCCGTACTCACCGGACTCGCCGACTACGTGGACGAGGCGAACGGTCGATACGCCGACGAACTGCGGCGGATGACGCGACGGGTCGCGGACGCCCATACCTCCTGGGCCGGTGCGGCATACGATGCCGCCTCCGATCGCGTGGACGAGGACTACCGGCAGGCGTCGAAGATCAGCGCGGAGGTCGTCGATCTGGCGACGGTGCTGCGACAGGCGGGGCTGCGGCTGACCGGCGAACGCGCCAATCTGATCGGCAAGGTCGAGACGGCCGAGAACATCACCCCGATCGCGGGGGAAACGTATCGGGTGCAGGACGATTGGACCCTCCGGGTGGGGTTCGCCGACAACACCCCGGCCGACAAGCGCGCGGAGATCACCGGGAACGCGCAGGCCAACCAGGGGTTGATCGACAAGGCCTTCTTCGAGTTACGTGACGCGGCGCGGTCGGCGGATCGGCTGATCCGTGCGGCGGCGCAACAGGTTCGAGACGCCGGTAATGCGGTCGGGGAGGCGCTGGATCGGCCGGTGATCGCGGGGACCGAGGATCCCGGTGTCGACCGGGCGGTGTCGGCGCCGCCCGACAACGCGACGGTCGCGCAGAACGCGGCGTGGTGGGACGGCCTGACCGACACCGAACGCAAGGAGGTCGTCGCCCGCCATCCCGAGTGGATCGGCAACCGTGACGGAATCCCGGCCGCGGCCAGGCACGAGGCGAACGTCGCGGTCCTCGCCACCGAAAGACAGCGGCTCCAGCAGCGGCTGGAGAAGTTGAACACCGATATCGACAACCATCCGACCGGTGGGTGGTTCACCAACGAGGACGCCGAACGCGATCTGGTGAAGGAGAAGTTGGCTTCGCTGGATGAGGTCGACAAACTTCTGGAAGCGAACCCGGAGGAAGGTCGGCTGCTGGTGTTGGACACCTCCGGAGAGCGGGTGAAGGCGGCATTCGCCATCGGCGATCCGGATACCGCAGAGCACATCTCCGTCGCGGTCCCAGGCAAGGACACGACCGTCGATCGGTCGTTGAGTGGCATGGTGAACGAGGCCAACTGGTTGCAGACCGAGGCGGAGAAGGCGCTGCGGTACAGGGGCGACGCGGATCCCAAGGTAGCCGCGATCGCGTGGATCGGCTACGAGCCTCCCGATGCCGGGGGCGGGGTTCCGTGGGACTCGCAGAAGAGTCTGGACAACTGGGCCGAAGGAACGCTCGGATCGGCCTCCGAGGACCGGATGCGGGCGGGTGCGCCGAAGTTGGCGAGTTTCCTGGAGGGGCTCGACACCGCGTCGACCACACCGGATCCGCATATCACCACGCTCGGGCACTCCTATGGTTCATCGACCACCGCACTCGCGCTCCAGCAGTTGCAGGAGCAGGGCAAGCCGGTGGTCGATGACGCGGTCTTCTTCGGTTCCCCCGGGATTTTCGCCGACGACGCGTCCGATCTGGGGTTGCGACCGGGCCATGCCTATCTCGCGGAGGCGGACGACGACCCCGTCGCCGACCTCGGAAGATTCGGCGGTGACCCGTCTTTCGGAGATTTCGATGATCTGTCCACCAAGGACGGGGTCGGATACGACGGGCGATCTCGCAGTGGTGTCACCGGTCATAGTCGGTATCCGCATCAGGACACGATCACCGCGTACAACTTCGCCATGATCGCCGCCGGTCATCCCGAGATGGCAGTGCGGTGACACTGCGCGAAATCCTCGGCGTCGGCCTGATCGGCGTGCTTCTCACGTTGACCGGCACCGCGTGCGACCTGTCCGGAAAGGACGAGATGGACGAGCATCACCTGGCGCGGTTGGAGGAGCGGCTGCGCAGCTGGCCCAGCTTGGAAGACACGGCGCGGCGGATCACCCAGGCGGTCGACGACATCGCGCGAGCGGTCACCGCGCGGGTGCCCGACCTGCACTTCGAGCCCAGCGGCAAGCCGACCCACGGCACGTGTAGCGGTGACTTTCACCGTAACCGCATCGGCGGGGTCGAGAAGAACGTCGGGGCGCTTTTCGCTCCGGGGCCGATCCCCGATGATGTCTGGCCCGAGGTGCTCGCCGACGCGCGTCGGATCGCCGCGTCTTATGGCGTCACCCAGATGGAGTTGCGTGTCGACAAGCCCGGCTACCACGATGTGCGTTTCTACGACAACACCTGGAATCACCTGTTCCTCGGTCATATGGAGGCGACATCGATCAGCGGGGTCACCGGCTGCCGGGTGAAGTCGAGCACCGAACCGAACCCACCCGTCCCGCCGAGCGGCAGATGAGACCACCGCCGACCCACCGGATTCGTCCTGACCACATGCACCGGCCCAGCTCGTCGCGACGAGCTGGGCCGGCACAGTTCAACTACGCGATGGAGCTACGAGCCCGCGCTCAGGGTGGTGAGTAGCGCGGTAATCAACGCGACGAGTGCGTCCATGCTGATTCTCCTATCGCATCGCGGTGAGAACTTCCCCACCATCGCCACCAGTTTGGCGATACCTGAAACGCTATCCGGAACTATTTTGGAGGAAAAGAATTCTCCTGGCTTCGTTACCAATCATTTATCTTGAATGGGTCCCGTCGTCACCGGAGGAATCGATTGAAAACCAGCCACTCGCTGGCGTTTCAGCGGTTCGCGAGAGTCCTCGGGGTCGTACTCGTGTGGGGCGAGAAAAATCGATCTACCTGCATGTATGTCAGTGGACTCGGCGCTGGATCCGGGCTGATGGATGTTAATGTCGCCTGCGTGAACTTCTGGTCGGTTATGCGGGACGCTTAGCAAACTGCTCGTCGTATTTCCCTGTTTTCTTCCATATGGTCAGTTGAACGACTGGAGGAATGGGTGGAGGGCAGGTTTTAAATAATCAAATGATGTTTAGGTTCGCGCTCCCGGGTAATCTCATTCGAGAGACACACTCGAGGGATCCGACCGGTCCAAGCGGGAAGGAGGGAATTCGGATGATTGTCGAATTTATCAACTCGCTGCTGGAAGCCATTCGGGCGATTGTGGGTATTTGATGCAATTCGCGCCGACGAGATATCCGCCCCCGGTCGGTGACCGCGGGGCGGATATCGGTTTCACGGCATCGTCGACTCCGGCCGCGTCGGCTCGAACCACAACCTTGGTGGTGATCTGCCCACCCTTGGTGCGTCGCCCCCAGCACTCGGGGACCTGATATCGGAGGTGGATGCGATGGACAGTAGAGCTGTCCCCGCAACACAGACCGGAGTATCCGATGTCGATCACCAGCACTTTCACCGCCTCGGCGGAACGTCGTGCCACGGTCTCGACCCGAGACGGCGTCGAGCTCGCGGTTCGCGAATACGGCCCGCGTGACGCCGAGTCGACCGTCGTCCTCCTGCACGGCCACTGCCTGCGCGCCGAATCCTGGACCTACGTCCGGGACGAGCTGACGCGACGGTACGCCGGCGCCAGGGTCGTCTGCTACGACCATCGCGGTCACGGCGACTCCGCCACCGCGGCGCAGGAGACCTACAACCTCGACCAGCTCGGGCACGACCTGCGTGACGTTCTCGACGCGGTCGCCCCGACCGGCCCGGTCGTGCTGATCGGCCATTCGATGGGCGGGATGACCGCGCTCACCTACGCGGCCCAGAACCCGCACGAGATCGGCACCCGCGTCGTCGGTGTCGCGCTCATCGCCACCGCCGCCAGCGGACTGGCCGACGCGGGCTTCGGCCGCCTGCTGCGCAACCCCGTCGTGTCGCTGTTCCAAGCCGCCGTCCGGCGTGCGCCCCGCGTCATGCACCATGCCAAGCGGGTAGCGAGCACGGTGTTCGCCCCGATCATCCGCACCGCCGAATTCGGTGACCGCACCGTCAGCCCCCGGGTGCTCACGCTGGCCAACGCGATGCACAACGAGACCCCCATCGTGACGATGGCGAGCTTCCTGAGCGCGTTCATGACCTACGACCGCACCGACGCGCTGGCCGCGCTGTCGCGGATTCCCACGCTGGTGCTGTGCGGCTCGGCCGATCTGATGACGCCGCCGTCGCATTCGGTCGCGATGGCCGCCGCCGTCGACTACGCGGATCTGGTCATCCTCGAAGGCGCGGGTCATTCGGTCATCCTCGAGCAGCCGACCGGTGTCGCCGAGGCGATGGCCCGCCTGATGACGCGGGTGAGCGGTGCGGGCGAGACGCTCGATTCCGGCTTCGCCCTCGCCGCGTAACGCTCAGCCGAGCAGGGGCAGGGCGACCGGGCCGTGTCCGGTCGCGGCGGCCGGGATCCGCTCCAGGACCCCACCGGCGAAGACGTCGTAGAGCGGCAGTGATTCCAGGTGGACGTATCCGATATGGCAATCGCAGACCGCGAGCGGACAGCCGCGTGGCGAGGCCGCACGGGCGAAGGATCCGTCGTAGAGGTTGCCGAGCGGTTCCGGTACGAAATGGCAGCGACGCACGGTGCCCTCGCCATCGACCGAGATCACCGAGGAGCCGGTCCGGCAAGGTAATCCGGCGGAACGGTGCGGGTGACGGCTGAACGGGAACAGCGGGTCCAGGGCGGTCCAGTCGTCGGCTTCGGCGTCGGTGTAGGTGTGGCCCTCGGCGGCGTTGACCCACAGGTAGACGTGGTCGGGCAGATCGGCGCGCAGCCGCCGCGCGTGCGACGAGTGTTCCGGCAGCCCGACGATGCCGACACTGAAACGCACACCGGCGTTCGCCAGCCGGACGGTTTTGTCGAGGAAGCGCGCGTACGGGGTCTGGCCGGGATGGTAGGTGCACCACAGGGCGACGGTGTCGCGATCGGCGTCGGCGAGCCATTCGGTGCGGCAGCTGAGGTTGGTCTGGATGGCGACCCGCTCGACATGCGGATGGTGCGACAGTTCGACCATCGCCCGGCGATACCAGGAGCGGACCAGCCCCTCACCCCACGGCGTGAACAGGATCGAGAGCCGGTGCTCGGTCGCGGTACCCGCCCACCGCGTGAAACGTGCCAGTGCGGCGCGATCGGCGCGCAACTGCTCGGTCGAATCGCGCCGCTTGGCGAAGGGGCAGTACGGGCAGTCGTAATCGCACGACGACAGTGGCCCTCGGTAGAGAATCGTCAGGTCCACGGGCCGGTCACCGGTGCTCGTAGGCGGCCATGGCCGCGCGGACGGCGGGGGAGAAGAATTCCGGGCCGATGGCGTCGGAGTAGGCGAGACCGCGCGGCGACAGGCGCAGTCGGTCCGATCCCGCGTCGGCGAGCCAGCCGCGCTCGGCGAGCGACTCGAGTTCGGGGGCGAAGCCGTCGCCGGGATCGCGGCCGAAGAGCCCGCGGTACTCCGCGACGGAGAACCCGTCGGCTTGCAGCAGCGATTGCAGCAGGTACCGGCGTTCGGCCTCGTCACCGTCGATGACCCGGCCGTAGGCGGCGCGGGTGAAATCGGTGGTGGTCGTGTAGGTGTCGATGATGGCCCGGACCTCACGCGGGGCGACGGCGTAATCGAACGAGTAGTGCACGCCGGAGGTGTAGGAGCGGGCTCCGCAGCCCAGACCGATCATGCCGTCGGTCTGGCAGGCGTAGTCGTCGGGGCCCTGCGGTGGCGCGTCGAGTCGGCGGAACATCCGCATGGAGACCTGGGTGTAACCCTCGGCGAGCAGGTGATCGCGGCCCTCCTCGTAGCGGCGCAGTCGTTCCTCGTCCCAATCGTGTTCGGCCGCGACGGGGTCGACGTTCCTGCCGAGGCCGGTCAGCGGACGGACGTAGAGCGGGTAGAGGTAGATCTCCTCCGGTCGCCACGCGAGCGCGGCGTCGAGTGAGAGCCGCCAGCTGGCCGCGGTCTGGCCGTCGATGCCGTAGATCAGGTCGATGTTGAGCACCGGTATGTCGGTGTCGCGGATCCGGCCGAGTGCCGCTTCGACATCGGCGCGGCGCTGCGGGCGCACGGCGGCGCGGGCCTCCTCGTCGATGAAACTCTGCACGCCCAGGCTCAGGCGGGTGGTCCCGCGCTCGGCCAGGACGCCGAGCCGGTCGGCGGTCGCCGTGCTCGGTGAGGCCTCGACCGACAGCGGGATCGCGCGCAGGTCCGCGCCCATCACCTGCTCGGCGATATCGCACAGCCTGGACAGTTCACCGGCCTCGAGGAAGGTCGGCGTGCCGCCGCCGAACGCGGCATTGGCGAAACGCACCGGCTCGGTGTCGCCGAGGGCCGCGCGCACGGTCTCGGCCTGGCGCGTCAGCGCGTCGAGGTAGCGGCCGGTGAGTCCGTCGGGCGCGCCGACCCGGGTGAACAGATTGCAGAATCCGCAGCGGACCTCGCAGAAGGGGATGTGCAGGTACAGCGAGAGCGCGCCGGTGGATTCGCCCGACCACAGGTCGGCGATGGCCGGTCGCGGCGTGAGGGGACGGTAGGCGGTTTTGTGCGGATACGCGTAGACGTAGTTCTGATACGGCCGAGGTAGCGCGACGGTGTCGATCATGCGGGAGGCTCCAGGAAGAAGTGGCCGTAGGGGACTGTCCACACCGATTCGTGGCCGAGCCGGTGTCCGGTGTAGCCGTCGTCCCCGTAGGCGGTGCCGTGGTCGGAACAGACGATGGCGAAACATCGCCGCCGCGAACGCATCACGTCGAACAGGCGTCCCACGTGACGGTCGATGTATTCCAGCGCGGCCGCGTGGGTGGCCCGGCTGTCACCCGCCTCGCGGGTAGCGCCCGGCAGGTGGAACCAGTTGGGCTGATGCAGTGCGGAGGCATTGACGAAGAGAAACAGCCGCCGGTCCTCGGGCAGCGCGGACACGATCTGTTCGGCACAGGCCACCTGCGCTTCGAACGAGGTCGGTGAGGCGACGGAAAACTCCTTCTCCCAATGGCTTTCGGCGAACAGGCCGGGCAGGACGCTGCCGAGCGCGCCCTGTTTGTTGAAGAAGCCGACACCGCCGACACATGCCGTGTGGTACCCGCGCGCGGCGAACGCGGTCACCAGATCGGGTTCGTCGAAGACGAAGGTTCCGTCCGCCGTCGTCTCGCTTCCCGCGAAACGCGCCGCGAACAGGCGCGGATGCGGGCCGGGCGCGGCCGGGGTCGGCAGGAATCCGGCGAATATCGCGTGGTGGGAGGCGTAGGTGAAACTGCCGGGGGCATGGCGTCGTTGCCACTGCCCGCCGGGCAGGTGTGCGGCCAGATTGGGCAGACGGCCGGCGGCGGCCGCTTCGACCGCGATGTCGTAGCGCAGGGTGTCGAGGGTGAGCAGCAACAGATCGTCGCGGCCGATCACCTCGGTCATATCCGGGCGCGGGTCGGGGCCGGTCATGAAGCGCACCCGGCCATGGATCGCGACGACACGGTCGGCGACGCGACGGGATGACGGTCGCAGGCCGCGCGGATCTGCGCGGTGTAGGTGTCGAGTCCGGCGGCGGGTCCGTCGGGCAGACCGGTGAGTCGCGGCAGCAAGTCGCCGAAGGCATTGACCTCGCCGACGACGAATCGCCGCCAGCCGATCACGGGAAGCAGATCCACACCGACGCACAGCGTTCCGGGGAAACAGGCGGCGGCACGTTCGCAGATCGCCATCGCTTCGGCCCAGTGCTCGCCCGCCGCGGCGCGCACCGCGTCCACGTCACCGCGACTCCCCCCGAGATGCAGGTTGGTCATCGGCGCCCGGCTGGTTCGGACGACGACGTGGGTCGCGCGGCCCGCGATCACCACCACGCGCAGATCGGCCGATCGGTTGTCCTGCGAGGCCTTCGGAATCCAGCGCTCGACGTGCAGACCGTCCGGTGCGAGCCGGTCGACGATCTCGGCGATCTCGTGTTCGTCGGTGTAACGCCGTATCCGCAGCGAGTTGTGGAGTGTGCCGTCGGAGGTGATCTCGACCGACGTCGTCGCCCGGATCCGGCCCGCGCGCGTCGATTCGACCGCGAGCACGCCCGAGGCCGACGACCCGTGCGCGAGTTTGACGAACACGCGCGCCATCTCCGCCTCGCGCATGCGCTCGCGGATCTCCGACCAATCGCCGACCGGTGCGGCCGTGCCCGAGGTGAGCGCGGGCGGCACCGGAACGTTTGCCCGAGCAAGCCGTTCGTGGCACAGGCGCTTGTCGAACAGCACGGCGATATCGTCCGGATCGTCGAGCCTGACGCCGCCGCGCAGCGAACGCACCGCCTCGAGGAAGCGGACGTACCAGCGTGCCGAACCCTCGACCCGGGTCGGATCCGGCACGCCGCGCAGTACCCGATCCACCTCGGCGTTCTCGCCGGGCGAGTCGAGTCGCACGATCTCGTCGGCGGCGAATTCGTGACCGCCCTCGCGCAGTACGTCACGCCATTCGAGGACGCGGGGTTTCGCCGAACCCGCCGTGACAGCGGCTTCGGCGAACATGCCGACCCTGCGGTTCTCGCCGTTGCCGACGATCACCCAGCGCGGTGCGGGCCCGCGAACCTCAGTCATGGCGCGTCACGTGCCGAGGTGAGGTAGCGCCAGGACACAACCGACTCCGCACGGACTCGCGACGGCGCATCGACGACCCTCGTCACTCGCCGACGGCGACGAAACGCCAGACGGTGCCGTCTTCCTCGTCGTCCTGCTCGGCGTCGTCGGAGTCCAGACTCAGTGCCACGCCCGCGGGTTCGAGCGCGGCACGCACCCGCTCGCGCATGGCGTCGGTCAGGTAGTTGTAGTGCATATCCAGGGATTTCAAATGGCTCAGCGGCTGACCGGTGAGCAGTGCCGCCGCGCCGTCGTCGGACAGCACACCCATCGAGACGTCGAGCGATTCGAGCCGGGCGACCACCGGCGCGGCCGAGAGCGCGGTGGCGATCTCGTCCTGGATCTCGCTGTTGCGCAACGCCAGGTGCGTCAATTTCGGCAGCCGGGTGCCCGTGAGAATCGGGGCCAGATCTTCCACGGCGGCATCGCCGCCGTATTCCGAGGTGCCCAGCCACAGATCGAGGTGGGTGAGTTCGGGGAAATCGCTCGCGCCGATACCTCGCACGGCCTCGGCGGGCAGACCGCCGCTCTCGAAGGTCAATTTCCGCAGCCGCTCGTGGCGCGTCGCCGGAAATTCCAGATCCTGACCACCGCGCACCCCGAATTCCTCGAGTTCGGTGAAGGTTTCCAGTAGCGGGGTGATCCGGCACTGTTTGATCCAGGAGATCTCGTTCTCCTCCATCACGATGTCGGCGAGGAACAGCGACCGCAAGGCGGGGAAGCGATCCTTCGCGGCGATCAACGCCTCGATCACCGATTCCGGCCCGTTGTCGTAGGACTCGGTCCACTGGCCGACGATCAGGGCTTTGACCTGTGTGGTGTCGACGGCGTCGAGGAACCGGGTGAAACATTCCTCCCAGGTTTCCTTGGAACCCCACGACGACACCCCGACGCGCCAGGCCACCGAGCGGGCGGCGGGCAGGTTCTTCTTGCCCGCCTTCTCGTCGCCTTTCTTTTTTCCGTCCTTCTTCTTCCCGTCTTTTTTCTTCTTCTCCGGCTCGGGGAAAGCGAAGGCAGGCAACCCGCCGAACTCCTTCATGTGGTCGCCGATGCTCATATGTCGCCCAGTCCCTTTCGGCCGTTCTCGTGATCTATCCCGTGGTTTCTACCAAGCCGCACCGACATCGGCAGCGCCGGGCGTGAATCACGGCGCGGATTTCGCGGTCGATCCGCGAATCGGCCCGCCTCATTCGCCGACGGCGACGAATCGTCGCAGGTCGCCGTCCTCTTCGGTGCCGTCCTCCCAGGCGGTGCCCGCGTCCGACCTCAGCTCCACATCGGCCGGTTCCAGAACTTCCCGCAGGCGAGCGCGCATCGCGTCGGTCAGGTAGTTGTGCCGCATATCCAGGGATTTCAGGTGACCGAGCGGCTGGCCGGTGAGCAGCGCGGCGGCGCCGTCGTCGGTGAGCACGCCCATCGAGAGATCGAGGGAATCCAGCCGTGCCACGACCGGTGCGGCGGCCAGCGCGCCGCAGATCTCGTCCTGGATATCGCTGTTGCGCAGCGCGAGATGTCGCAGTTTCGGCAGTCGCTCGCCGGTCATGATCGGTGCCAGATCGTCGATGACCACGTCCGCGCCGTAGTTCTCGGTGCCGAGCCAGACTTCCAGATGGGTCAGCGCGGGCAGGTCGGCCGCCGCGATCGCGCGCACCACCTCGGCGGACAGCCCGCCCGTCTGCACCGTCAGACTGCGCAGCCGCTCGTGCCTCTCGACGGGAATCTCCAGGTTGATGGCACCGCGCACACCGAATTCCTCGAGTCGGGGGAAGGCTTCGAACAGTGGGGCCACCGACCCCTGCCTGATCCAGGAGATCTCGTTCTCCTCGGAGGTGATGTCGCCCAGGAAGACCGAACGCAGCGCCGGTAGCCGATCGCGCGCCGCCACCAGCGCGTCGATCACCGATTCCGAACCCTTGTCGTAGTCGTCCTCGCCGACCCACGTGCCGATGACCAGCGCGCTGACAGCGGTGGTGTCGACCTCGTCGAGGAACCGTTCGAAATACTGTTCCCAGGATTTATCGGCTTCCCAGGACACTTCCACGCGCCACGCCACCGACTCCGGTGCGGGCAGCGGACCGGATCTCGGCCCGTCCTCGTCGAGTGGATAGGCGAAGACCGGTAGCCCGGCGAACTCCTCCATATGGCCGCCTACGCGCATCGCGCGACTCCCCTTCTGTCCGGTACTCGCGGTCGATATGCGTTTTCTACCAAACGATCCCGACGTTTTTCCGATGGGGACGAAGTTGTCGGTGCTGCGCGCTAACGTCTCGGCACGGCTCGGATCTCGGGCCGCGACGGGAGGAAATCATGTATCGGCAGGGTGATGTTCTGATCATGCCGTTGAACGAGAGCGCGGTACCGGATTCGGCCGCCCACGCGCCCTCGGTGGCCAGGGACGCCAGGGGCAGGCTGGTGCTCGCGCTGGGGGAGGTCACCGGCCACGCGCACGCGGTTCAAGGGCCGGGCAGGTTGATTCGCGAAGCGGGGGCGACCGGTCCGATGCTGCTGCACCTGCCCGAGGGCGGTCGCGTCGTCCACGAGGAACACGCCGCCATCGGATTGCCGAAGGGCTGGTATCGGGTGGTGCGCCAGCGTGAGTACGTGCCCGGTTCGGTCCGCATCGTCGCGGACTGAGAACACACGAGAAGACGTCGAAAGATATTCGGGAAGTACGGAATTGAGCGAGTTCGTGACGAAGCGGGATGAGTGGCGGTCGGTGGCATCGGCGACGGGCCCCGGCGATCGGAAAGTGACCGAGGACGCGGTGCGCGCGGCCTACCGGCAGGCCGGGCTCCCCGAGCCCGAGCGCATCGCCTGGGCGCGGTCGCCGTTGGAGGCGGTGCGGATGTTGCGGACCGACGGCGCGCTGGGTGAGACGGGTGCCTGCGTACGCGAGGCCGTGCGCAATGGTCCGTGGGCGGCCGAGCGGGCGCGTTCGCACGCCGAACTCGGCCCGATCGGATTCGGCGAGCACTGGCAGGCGACCGGTGCGGACCTCTGGGACCTGACCAGTACGGTCGTCGACCGCATCCGGACCGGTGTCATCGAGGAGGTGTCGTCGAAACCCAAGAAGCGGAACAAGATTCGGCTGCTGCTGCTCGACGCCGCGCTGGGGCAGTTCGACGCCGCGTGGCTGTCCGCGTTCGGCACCGAACCCGGACAACCGCTCGCCGCGCTCGCCACCATCGCCCGCGAGGCCGGTCTGTGGTGGCCCTACGAGAAGGTCGCGCTGATCAGCGAACGACCCACCGAACTGCACCGCGACGAAGCCGGACGGCTGGACCGCGGCGACGGGCCCGCCCTCGCCTACGCCGACGGATTCGCGCTGTACGCGTGGCGCGGTATGCCGGTGCCCGCCGAATTCCTCGACGGATTGAGCGGTTTGACCGCCGAGAAGATCCGCCAGGAGGAGAACGCCGAACTGCGCCGGGTGATGCTGGAGTACTACGGCTACGACCGCTACCTGGACGAATCGGGCGCCAAGCCGATCCACAAGGACGAGACCGGCGTGCTGTGGCGTATCGAACTCGACGGTGACGAGGATGTCGCGATGGTCGAGGTCGTCAACTCCACCCCCGAACCGGACGGGACCAATCGCACCTACTGGCTGCGGGTTCCGCCGGACACGGAAACCGCGCGCGAGGGCGTCGCCTGGACCTTCGGCGTCAGCGCGGAGGACTACGAACCGCTGAAGCAGACCTGAGCGGTTCGGAGCCCGACGTCAGCCGAGGACGCCGCCGAACAGGCCACCGCTCTGACCTGCCTGCTGACCACCGCCGGTGCCGCCGATGAAACCGCCCGGCGGCAGTTCGGACGGCTGGACGATCACGAATCCGCGACCGGAGAACGACAACGTGATGCCCTCGCCGGTGCTGCGGCCCATGAGACGGCCGAGGCCGAAGGAGTCGTTGCGTTTGATCCCGGTCTGCAAACTCGACGACCAGGCCACGGCGGCCTGCGGATCGGCGTAGGTCGGCTGGTCGACATTCAGTACCACCGGGGTGCCGTGGGTGGTGATGGCGATCCGGCCGCGTCCGGTGAACACGCAGTTGAAAAGGCCCGCGTTACTGGCGTATCCGGCCGCGCCCTGCACGCGTTTGACGTCGTAGCGCAGGCTCGAATCGAAGGCGAGGACGTTCGCGCCGTTGATGGTGAGCCCGTCGCTGCCGTCCAGATCGATGGTGTGCACGTCGGAGGCATTGCTGGCGACGAACAGGTCACCGCGTCCGGTGACCTTCATCAACGGCACGCCCTCGCCGGTGAGCCGCTGCTGGATCGCGCGGCCGATACCGCCGGAGCCGAGCGCCTGGAAGTTGAGATCGCCCTGGTAGGCGACCATCGATCCGGCGCGCGCCATGGTCTCGCCGTTGACGGCGACCTTGATCATCTTGCCGCCCTGCTTCTGGATACCGACGCCGGTGGCCTCGGCGAAGCTCGGGTTGAACAGATCGCTCTGCATCGGCAGTGCTCCTTGCTGCGGTGCTGACATCGGGGGCGGCGCGGCGGGCATCGGGTAGCCCGACGCCGGAGGGTGGGAACCGGCCGGCGGAGGTGAATAGGGCTGCGCCACAGGCGGATACGGTGGCTGCTGCGGTGGCTGTGAGTAGGCGGGCTGCGGCGGCGCGGGGGCGGGTTGCGCGGGTTCGGCATCGATATCCACGCCGAAGGCCGTCGCGATACCGGCGAGCCCGTTGTCGTAGCCCTGCCCCACCGCGCGCACCTTCCACGCGCCCGCGCGACGGTAGATCTCCACGCACACCACGGCGGTCTCGGTGCTCAGCCCCGTCATCGGGAAGGTCAGCGTGCCCGCGTCCGATCCGATGGTGGCGAGCAGGGAATTCGCGCCCGCGAAGGTGCGTGGACCGCTTCCGTCCAGACTCGCGGTGACGACGACGCGCTCCACGTCGGCGGGCAGCGCGCTGGTCCGCACGTCGACGACATCCCCCGCACCCCGGCCGTGCCGGTAGGTGACCCCGGGCCCGGTGGGTTGGTTGAAGAAGACGAAATCGGCGTCGGAGCGCACCTTCCCGTTCGACCCGAGCAGCAGCGCCGAGACGTCGACAGGCGCCGAGCAGTTGACGGTGATCGTCAGCTGATCGGCGGGCGCGGGACGGTTCTCGCCCCGGGCCAGCGCGGTCATCGCGCGGCCCGTTTCACGGTAGGTCCGAATGACACGCGGCTCACGGCCTCAAGTGTGTCCCGACTTCGGCTCGCGCGCCACCGTTCCCGGTGGTTCGGCGCGTGTGACACGGCCGCTCGCACCGCGCGGGCGGTGGTGTGCGACGACCCGTCACATCCGTTCCGGCGCGGCGATGCCGAGTAGTCCGAGTCCCTGTTCGAGGGTGCGCGCGGTGAGGGCGCACAGCGCGAGCCGGTTGCCGCGCACCGGTTCCGGCGAGGTCAGGACCGGGCACCGGTCGTAGAAGGCGGTGAAGGCGCGGGCGAGGTCGTAGAGGTACCCGCACAGCCGGTGCGGTTCGAGTGTCGCGCCGACCTCGGCCAGAACCGTGGCGTAGCCGTCCAGTTCGAGGGCGAGTGACCGTTCGGCGGGCTCCGGGCAGACGGTGGGATCGACCTCGTGCCGCTCGTTCGCCGCCTTGCGCAGGATGGAGCGGATGCGGGCGTGGGCGTACTGGAGATAGACGGCGGTATTGCCGTTCAGCGCGACCATCCGGGCCGGGTCGAAGGTGTAATCCTTGATCCGCGAGGTGGACAGGTCGGCGTATTTGACCGCGCCGATCCCGGCCTGTTCGGCGATCCGGCGCACCGTCGTGGCGGGCAGGTCGGGATTCTTGTCCGTGACGATCGCCTCGGCGTGCGTGACCGCGTCGTCGAGCAGGTCGAGCAGCCGGACGGTACCGCCCGCCCGCGTTTTGAACGGCCGCCCATCCGGGCCGAGCACCGTGCCGTAGGCGATATGTTCGGCCTCGATATCGTCGGTGAGCCAGCCCGCCCGGCGCGCGGCCTCGAAGATCAGCCGGAAGTGCAGTGCCTGCCGGGAATCGGTCACGTAGAGCAACCGCTGCGCGCCGAGTACGTCGATCCGTTGCCGCAGCGCGGCGAGATCGGTGGTGTCGTAGCCGTATCCGCCGTCGCTCTTGCGGACCATGAGCGGCACCGGCCGATCGTCGGGGCCGAGGACCTCCTCGGACAGGATGACGAGCGCGCCCTCGCTGTCCACCGCGATACCGGCCGCGACCAGGGCTTCGACGGTGTCGGCGAGTACCGGGGCGTAACTGGATTCGCCCACCGAGTCCTGCGGGGTGAGCAGCACGCCGAGCCGTGCGTAGACCACGGCGAAGGCCCGTTCGGATTCGGCGACGATCTCCCGCCACCGCTCCCGCGTCTCGGCGTCACCGGATTGCAGCGCGACGACCCGCGCGCGGGCGCGTTCGGCGAACGCGGCGTCGGCGTCGAATTCCGCCCGTGCCCGCTTGTAGAGGCCGTCCAACGCCGACACCGACTCGGTGTCGCCCGAGTCGCCCGACACCTCGCCGTGGCGCCACCGCGCGTCGGGATGTTCGGTGAGGTACTGGATGAGCATCCCGAATTGGGTTCCCCAGTCCCCGAGGTGATTGCGCCGGATCACCGTCGCGCCGAGGAAGTCGAGCACCCGGACCAGACAGTCGCCGATGATCGTGGTCCGCAGGTGGCCGACGTGCATCTCCTTGGCGATATTCGGCCCGGAATAGTCGACGACCGTGCGCCGCCGGTCTTCCGACGCGGCGACGCCCAGGCGCGGATCGTCCAGGCGCGCGGTGATCTGCTCCCACACGGCACGGTCGGTGACCGCGAGATTCAGGAAGCCCGGTCCCGACGTCGTCGCACCCGACAGCGGTTCCGTCGCGCCGAGTTCGGTCGCCAGCGCGGCGGCGAGATCGGGTGAGTTCAGCCCGGTCCGCCGGGCCAGCGCCATCGCGGCGCCGGACTGGAAATCGGCGTGCGTGGAACGTCGCACCATCGCGTCGGCGTCGGGCACATCGGGCCGCAGACGGCCGATCGCCGCGGTGACGGCGCTGCTCACCCGGTCGTTGAGCGATAGAACCCCGGACTGGTCCACGGCTGGTCCCTCCTCGGTCGGAGTGGCCAGTATTCCAGTCGGGTGCGAGCCGGAGCCAGCGAATTCCGGGCCGTCAGACCGGGGTGATCGGCAGCCGCAGGGCGGCGGGGGCCGCCACCGGCACCACCGGATTCTTCGGTGCGACGGGTGCGACGCGGCGGTACGGCGTACCGAGCGTCGGGCGCGGATCCACCTCACCCTTGTTGGGCCACAGCGACATCGCGCGCTCGGACTGGGCGGTGATGGTGAGCGACGGATTGACGCCGAGATTGGCCGAGATGGTCGAACCGTCCACGACATGCAGCCCTTCGTATCCGTAGAGCCGCTGATAGGGATCGACCACACCGGTGACCGGTGAATCGCCGATCGGGCAACCGCCGATGAAATGCCCGGTGATCGGAATGTTCACCATCTCGGTCCAGCTGCCCTGCGGGATACCGTCGATCTTCTCCGCGACCCGGCGGGTGACCTCGTTGCCGACCGGGATCCAGGCGGGCGGCGGCGTGCCGTTGCCGTGCCTGGTGGTCATGCGCCTGCCGAAGAGGCCGCGTTTGTTGTAGGTGACGATCGAATTGTCGATGTTCTGCATGACGAGCAGGCCGATCATCCGCTCGGACCAGTGCGAGGGATTGTGCAACGTCGTCAGATCGCGTCGCTGCCGCCACAATTCGCGCGCGCCGAGCACCCAGCGCCGTTTGCCCTCCTGCCCGTCGACCAGCACGGTGGTGAGCAGTCCCATGAAATTGCTGCCCTTGCCATAGCGGACCGGTTCGACGTGGGTGTGCGGGTCGGGATGGATCGACGACGTGATCGCGACGCCCCTGGTGAAATCGGAATCCTTACCGCGCGCCCGTGCCGCGAGTACGGCCTCGGAATTGGTGCGCGACAGTTCGCCGAGCCGATCGGAGATATTCGGCAGGTGCCCGCGATCCTTGAGATTGTGCAGCAGTTGCTGGGTGCCGAGCGCGGCGGCCGAGAACACCACCTGGTCGGCGGTGAAGGTCGTGCGCTGTTTGCGGATCCAGCGTCCGGTGCGGACGGTGTCGACGGCGTATCCGCCCTCCGGCCGCGGGCGCACGGTGACCGCGGTGGTCAGCGGATGGACGGTGGCACCCGCCTGTTCGGCCAGGTAGAGGTAATTCTTCACCAGCGTGTTCTTGGCCCCGTGACGGCAACCGGTCATACATTCCCCACAGTGCGTGCAGGTGGAACGCTGCGGTCCGGCGCCGCCGAAATAGGGGTCGGCGACCGATTCGCCGGGCCGCGCGTCCTTGTCGGCGAACAGCACACCGACCGGGGTGCGCCGGTAGGTGTCGGCGATGCCCATATCCTTCGCGACCTCGAGCAGTACCCGATCCGACGGGGTGGTCGCCGGATTGGTCGTCACGCCGAGCATGCGGGTGGCCTGGTCGTAATGCGAGGCGAGTTCGTCACGCCAGTCGGTGATGTGGGCCCACTGCTTGTCCTGGTAGAAGGTCTCCGGCGGTTCGTAGAGGGTATTGGCGTAGACCAGCGAGCCGCCGCCGACGCCGGTGCCGCTCATGACGAAGGTGTCCTTGAGCAGGGTCAGCCGCTGGATGCCGAAACATCCGAGTCTGGGCGCCCAGAGATATTCACGCAGGTGCCAGGAATTCTTGGCGAATTCGTGGTCGGCGTAGCGACGGCCGGTTTCCAGCACGCCGACCCGGTAACCCTTCTCGGTGAGGCGCAGCGCCGTGACGCTGCCGCCGAACCCGGAACCGATCACCAGCACGTCGTAGTGGTGGGACTTGCCGCTCATAACCGTCCTTTGCCGAAGTGTCGGGTGCCCACTGTTCCCGAGATCCGGTGCCGTACGAGAGAGATCCGGGGACATCCGATCCACATTTCCGGCCAGATCGGCGGCGGAGCACTACCCGGCACCAGGTAGAAATGCGGATGCCCGGCCGCGCGGGCGCTGTCACCATGGGGAGATGGGGAGCGTTCTGATGACAGGTGACCTGCACGGCAATACCGGCCACGCGCTGGCGCTGTTGCGCGTCGCGCTGCGCCAGGAATGCGACCGGCTCTTCGTGCTCGGGGATTTCGGGGCGTGGGAACACATCGCGGCGGGCCGTCGCTATTTCGACGTGGTGAACCGGGCCGCGCGCAAATGCCGCGTGCAGGTGTATTTCCTCGACGGCAATCACGACAAATCCTCCCTGCTGCACGGGATGTACGGCGCCGAACCGGACGACGAGGGCTTCCTGGTGTGCCGCAAGAACATCCGCTACGCGCCGCGCGGATTGCGCTGGACCTGGGAAGGCACCCGGTTCGCCGCGTTCGGCGGCGCCTACTCCGTCGACAAGCAGTGGCGGCTCGCGCACGAGGCCTCGCAGGAGCGCACGGCCCGACGCCGCAGGCAGTTCGGCTCCGCGCGTCATCCGGTCACCGCGGAGACACTGTGGTTCCCGGAGGAGGAGATGACCGACGACGAATGCGATGCCCTGCTCGCGGACGACAGTCCGGTCGATGTCCTGCTCACCCATGACAAGCCGCGCGGCTCCGATCCGGACTGGAACCGCAAGAACCTGCCGGAATGCCTGCCGAATCAGGATCGGATCCAGCGCGTGGTGCGCACGTTGCGCCCCGATCTGCTGCTGCACGGCCACCTGCACTACCGCTATACCGACAGCGTCGACCGCGGCGACGGCGCGACGACGCGGGTCGAAGGTCTCGGCGCCGATCCCGAGGGCTCCGCGTTGCCCGACTACCGCAGCGCCGATTCCTGGCTGGTGTTGCCGCTGCCGTACGCGGCGGAGTCGGCGGCGCAGGATCTGGCGGTCTGATTCGGCACCACCTCGGTTGTTTTTGCCGCGCACTGTTTCTCGCCGATCGGTTTGCGGGCGCCGTGACGGGAAACTCGGCGCGTAGCAGAGTTCGGGCGTCCGGCCCGAATCGCACAGCCGAGGTCGTGACGCCATGAAAACCGAAGGGACGTGGGAGATACCCCCGCTCGACGACGCACCCGATATCGCGCGCCCGGAGGTGGCCGGAACCGGGGCGATACTCGCCGATCCCCGGCACTGGCCGGGAATCGGTGTCGCGGGCACCGGTCTCGCCTTCGCGGTGCTGGCCGCAGTGCTCGTCACGGCGGGCTACCCGGGCCTGGCGATCGTCGGCGCCGTCATCGCGGGAGCGGCGTTGATCGGTGGGGTGGCGCTCCTGGTCCTGGAGCGTCGACGCCGCACCGATCAGGGTGATACCGGGATCGTGCCCCGACTCGGCCTCGGCGGGAATCAGTAGGCGCGGCAGGTGTCGCGCGCGACGTTCTTGGTGGCGTTGAATTTGTCGATGGCCACGTTGAGCGTCGTGATGTCCACCCGCTGTTCCAGGGTGCCGGCCAGGGCATTGGTGTCGTCGCGGTAGGCCCGCAACTTCGCGGCCACGTCGGGCAGTACCTCCCGTGTCACCGCGCGGTCGATGTTCTGCGCGTTGCCGCGCAACGCGGTGACCGCGCCGGTGGCCTTGGCGTCGGTGTCGGGTGCGCTGCTGTTGCTGGCGTCGATGTAGGCATTGAAGCTGCTGACCGAACTCTCGTTCGCGGAGAAGAAGGTGTCGCAGGCTGCCTCGGTCGCCGTCTGCGCGGCGGCGGCGCGGGAGGAGGAGGCCGAGATCGAGGAGGCCGTCATATCGGACCGATAGGCGGCCAGATCGGTCTGGTTCACCTCGGCGGTTCCGGTCACCAACGTGGAGCACGCACCCAGGAAGAGGATGCCGATTACGGTGGCGGCAGCTGCGGCGGTAAGGCCCGCTCGTTCCAGTTGTCGCATGTCGGTGTCGCCTCTCTCCCCTCGGGGTGTCCGGTTCCACGAGGGTTGCGTATCGTACCGGACCACTCGACGGTACTTGTTCCACCGGGTGCACGTCAGCCGTGCGTGCCCAGATCGAGACCATCGATTTTCCGGGGGCGGATACCGATCCGGGCGGGGGTACCGCCCGCGCGGCGGAGAAGGACGAAAGCGACGATTCCGGCGCGAGTGTGCGCGCGGGCAGGCTAACGCGTGGCGATATCGATGACGAGCCGGCTCGGGTTGGTGAGGGTGCTGACCGAGAAACCGGGTCTGGCGGCGTTCACGCCGATGAACGACTGCGTGGTGCCCTCGAAGACGACGGTCCGGTACACCCCGGCGATTCCGGGAGTACCCGGGTCGGTCGCCGGATCCGGGCCCTCGTAGGGGGTCACGCCGCTGTCGAACGGATACGCCGAACCGGTGATCTGTACTTCCAGGATCGACCGGCCCGCGACGTCGATCTGATTTCCGCTCCCGTCCTGCACGGCGCGATCGGTGTACTGCACGATCCATCCCGGACTGCCCGTGCCGCCGAGGTCGTAGACCACGCGATCGAATCCCGGTTGCGCGCCGATGCGGATACCGGTCACGGTGAGACCCGCGCCGGAGGACGGTTCGCCGCGTTTGGGTTGCGTGTCGGCGGGAGCGGGCGCCGGTACGTCGGCGAAGGTGCCGGTCGTACTGGCGGCGCTGGACACATTCGACCGGGGCTGGGTGGTGTCGCTGTCGTCACAGCCCGCGAGCAGGGCCGCCGTCACCGCGATCGTCGACACAATCGTGTTACGCATGTGACTGATGTTACTGAGTGAATGCTGTGCGGCGGCGGAAACGGGCCGGACTGTGCCGCATGGATGTTCGCGCGCGGACATCCGGCGGGATCTGGGCCGTGGACGACGAGGTGAAAACCATCGCGCAGAAAGTTTGCTGAAATGATGCTGGAGACCGGTATTCTCGCGTTTGCGGTGCCGGGGAGTAGTTGCGCCCGAGGTCGCGAACCCGGGTGCGGCGGGGGTGGGAGACGATCGGATGCCGGGTCTCGCCCCCGGCTGTCCGTCGCGAATTCGCCATATGCGCGCCGGGGTCGGTAATCCGTCTGTCGGTCAGTGCCTTTCGGGTGCCGAGGCCGTCGATCGCCTCGATCGGAGCCCCGTCCTTGCAGCGGTACGCACACTCGCAAGGACGGTCGATTATTCGGTGTGACCAGTGCGTACGCGTACCGGACCCGGATGTGGGAGTCGAACGTGCCCGTGGCGCAGGTCGAGTCACGGTCGACATGCGACCCGCGCGGTCGAGGGTGGGACGAATTCGGGCAATTCGGCACTCGCGGAGGTGGTATCGAGCCGGATCGCCACGCCGGACGTGGGCCGTGAAGTCGCGGCATGTCGGCACGAAATATACTGTGCCGGTGGAATTCACGGTCATCGTCTCGAATCGTGGGATGCGGGGGAGAAGAAATATCGGCCCAAACGCGACTATTCGGCAACGATCTAGCACACTTGACGGTGTGGGAGATCTCGAGGACGTGCTAGCCCGATTACGCCGCTATCCGGATGTGGAGGCGCAGAACCTCTATGCCGTCGATGCGGCGGATCGGCTGATCCTCGACGTCGCCGCCGAAGCCATCGGCTCCTCCGGTAGCGGGAAGGTAGCGATTATCGGGGACAGCTACGGCGCGCTCACACTCGGGGTGGTCGTCGGACACGATCTGCGCGGTATTCGCGTCCACCAGGATCTGCTGACCGGTGAACTCGCCCTGGCCAACAACGCCCGCGCCCTCGGTCTCGCCGATCGATACGCGGCGTATCCCCTCGGCGAGCAGTTGCTCGGCGGTGTCGAGGTGGTGTTGCTGCGCCTGCCGCGCGCGCTGGCCGGACTCGCCGAGATCGCCGACGCCATCGCGCGCTACGCCGATCCCTCGGTGACCGTGGTCGCGGGCGGCCGTGACAAGTATCTGACGAAGTCGATGAACGACATGCTGGCCCAGTCCTTTTCGGAGGTCAGAGCGAGCCGGGGGCGGCAGAAGTCGCGCACGCTGCTCGTCACGGGGCCGAAGCCGGTGGGGGAGCCGCGATTCCCGGTGCAGGACCGGCTGGAGGATTTCGACATCGACGTGGTCGCGCACGGTGCGGCCTTCTCCGGTCCGCGCCTGGATATCGGCACCCGATTCCTGCTCGAACACCTGAAGTGGATGAAACCGGACGCCCGCGACGCGATCGACCTCGGTTGCGGTACGGGCATCCTGGCGGTCGCGCTCGCCAAGGCGCGCCCGGCCCTGCGGGTGGTCGGCACCGACCAGTCCGCGGCCGCGGTGGCCTCGGCCCGGGCGACCGTCGCGGCCAACGACATGGTCGACCGGGTGACCGTGGTCCGCGACGACGCGATGTCGTCGGCCGCGGACAACAGCGCCGATCTGGTCGTGTGCAATCCGCCCTTCCATGTCGGCGCCGCCGTGCACACCGGTTCGGCGATCAAGATGTTCACCGAGACCGGCCGCGTCCTGCGTCCCGGCGGCGAACTCTGGGCGGTGTACAACTCGCACCTGAACTACCGGGGTGTGGTGGAACGTATCGTCGGTTCCACCGACGTCGTCGGCCGGAATCGGAAGTTCACGGTGACGCGATCGGTCCGTGGTCTGCACGATGTGCAACAGCGGTAGAGTCCGAATTGTCCGCCTCATCGATCGGCCGAGGAACTCGTTGGGGATGACAGACGTTGGAACAAGCAGTTGGATATCGAGTATTCGGCTCGACAGACAGCGGCAACGACTCCAGAAAGGCATCCGCGGTGCGCACCTCCAGCAATCCGGTTTTCCGTAATTTGCCCCGCCAAGAAGGCGTTGGCGGTGGGTACGCCAACTTCGGGTCCGGGGTTGCGGGTGCCGGCCAGGTCGGCAACCAGTACGGCCAGCAGCCCTACCAGCAGCAGCCCTATCAGCAGGCCCCGGCCACCCGGTCGATGACCATCGACGATGTCGTCACCAAGACCGGCATCACCCTGGGTGTGCTGATCGTCTCGGCGATCATCTCCTACGGCCTCACCAACGCGAACACCTCGCTCGCCCCGCTGTTCGTCATCGTCGGCGGCTTGGTCGGCCTGGTTCTCGTGCTGATCGCCACCTTCGCGAACAAGATGGACAACCCCGCCATCGTCCTGTCCTACGCGGTCGCCGAGGGCCTGTTCCTCGGTGCGCTGTCGTTCATGTTCACCGATGTCGAATTCGGCGGCGTCGGCGGTAGCGCGCTGATCGGCCAGGCCGTACTCGGTACGTTCGGTGTCTTCGCGGGCATGCTGGTCGTCTACAAGACCGGCGCGATCCGGGTCACCCCGCGTTTCACCCGGATGATCGTCGGCGCGCTGATCGGCGTCGTCGTGCTCGCCCTCGGCAACCTGATCGCGAGTTTCTTCATCTCCGGCGGTCTCGGACTGCGTGACGGCGGCACGCTCGCCATCATCTTCAGCCTGGTCTGCATCGCCATCGCCGCGTTCAGCTTCCTGCTCGACTTCGACGCCGCTGACCAGCTGATCCGCGCGCAGGCGCCGGAGAAGGCGGCCTGGGGCGTCGCCCTCGGCCTGACCGTCACCCTGGTCTGGCTCTACGTCGAGATCCTGCGACTGCTGAGCTACTTCAACAACGACTAGTTCCACGCGGCCCCGGCCGCACGGAGACGAGAAGGGCGGTCGCCGACGCGGCCGCCCTTTCGCGTGTGCCGGATCAGGCGGCGATACCGAGCGTCGCGGCGACCGCGACCGGGATCAGGTACAGCAGCGGGAACGGGACGTGCCCGTAGGCCCGCGCCCGCACAATGGTGACGATCGCGCCGAGGAAGTACGCGACGATGCCGATCGCCGCCGCAAGCCCGATCACCGGCACCCACAGTCCGACGATCAGGCCGAGCGCGCCCGCGCCCTTCGCCAGCCCGAGCGGGGTCCACCACGATTCGGGGACGCCGTATTCGACCAGCGGGCCGACCACGAACTCGGCCCGCCGCAACAGCGACAACGCCGAGAAGCCGACCCAGGCGGCGGCGAGAACGGTGACGATGACGTAGGCGGTGTGCATGGCGGCCTCCCGAGCTCTCCTTGTGCCCGAACGACGAACGGCTCCCTATCGCGGGGATAGGGAGCCGTCCGGACGGGTTCACCGCCGCCTGTGCGGCGGCCGCGCGAGTGTCAGCTCAGGCGCTCGATGACCAGCGCCATGCCCTGCCCGCCGCCGACGCACATGGTCTCCACGCCGAACTGCTTGTCGTGGGTCTGGAGGTTGTTGATCAGCGTGGTGGCGATGCGCGCGCCGGTCATGCCGAACGGGTGGCCGAGGGCGATGGCGCCGCCGGAGACGTTCAGCTTGTCCTCGTCGATCTTCAGTTCGCGCGCGGAGCCGAGCACCTGCACCGCGAACGCCTCGTTGATCTCGAACAGGTCGATATCGTCGACCGTCTTGCCCGCGAGCGCGAGGGCGTTCTTGACGGCCTCGATCGGGCCGAGGCCCATGATCTCCGGCGACAGGCCGGAGACGCCGGTGGAGACGATCCGGGCCAGCGGGGTCAGGCCGAGTTCGGCCGCCTTGGTGTCGCTCATGATGACCAGCGCCGCAGCGCCGTCGTTGAGCGGACAGCAGTTACCGGCGGTGACGGTGCCGTCGGGACGGAACACCGGCTTCAGCTGGCTGACCGCCTCGTAGGTGACACCGGCGCGCGGGCCGTCGTCGGTGGAGACCACGGTGCCGTCGGGCAGCGTGACCGGGGTGATCTCACGTTCGAAGAAGCCCGCATTGATGGCCGCCTCGGCGCGGTTCTGCGAACGAACGCCCCAACGGTCCTGGTCCTCGCGGGTGATGCCGGTGAAGCTGGCGACATTCTCCGCGGTCTGGCCCATGGCGATGTAGGGGTCGGGGAGCAGGCCGTCCTCGCGCGGGTCGTGCCAGATGCCCGCGCCGCCCTTGGCGGTTTCGACGGTCCTGGCCTGAGCTTCGTCGAACACCGGGTTCTTGGTGTTCGGCCAGCCGTCGGCGGAGCCGTTCTTGTAGCGCGAGACGGTTTCCACGCCCGCGGAGATGAAGATGTGGCCCTCGCCCGCCTTGATCGCGTGGAACGCCATCCGCGTGGTCTGCAACGAGGACGCGCAGTAGCGCTGCACGGTCGTGCCGGGCACGGTGTCGTAGCCGAGCTGGACGGCGACGTTGCGGGCGATGCCGAAGCCCTGCTCGCCCGCGGGCGAGCCACAGCCGAGGATCAGGTCGTCGATCTGGGTCGGATCGAGCGCGGGCACCTTGTCCAAGGCCGCGCGAATGATCTGGGCGGTGAGATCATCGGGCCGGATGTCGACCAACGAACCCTTCATGGCGCGGCCGATGGGGGAGCGAGCGGTCGAAACGATAACTGCCTCGGGCATGAGGGCTCCTTTGTGCTTCTGCTCAGTTTTGTACTGGCGACTCTATGTGTACCAAATTAGCCGAGCGGCGCACCCGCCACCCCGGAGATTCGACGAGTCCGCGCAGCCGCGCGGTGATGCCACGTCGTTCGGCCGAACGGGCCTGCGGTGACTCCGCCCGTCGCTGCGCGAGTGCCGTCACCAGGACCGGCAGAATATGCCCCGCGGCCAACGCGTAGCCGTCGGCGGAGGGGTGGAAGCCGTCGGCGGCGAAGAGCCGGTCCGGCGAAGTGAGGAATTGCGGACCGAGGTCGCCCATCGGCACCGGGTGGGCACCGGCGTCGGCGCTGACCCCGAATTGCGCCTTCGCCAGCCGCACGCTCCAGTTGTGCACGATGGTGCGCAGCGGCTGCGGTATCGCGGCGACCGTCCCCAGATCCGGGCAGGTGCCGACGACGACGACCGCACCCGCGTCGTGCAGCCTGGCCACCGCGGCGCCGAGCCGATGCGCCGAGGCGGAGATCGAATGCTTCTTGGTGACGTCGTTCGCGCCGACGAAGATGACCGCGGCGTCCGGCGGCGGACCCGCGACGAACATCGCGTCGACCTGACCGGACAGACCCTTGGAGGTGGCGCCGCAGATCGCCTTGGTGCTGAGCCTGATGCTCATTCCCGTGGCCTCGGCCAATCCGCGCGCGATCCGCACGCCCGGCACTTCCTCGCAGTCCGCGCACCCGAGTCCGGCCGCGGTGGAATCGCCGAAGATCATCAGGTGCACATCGACCGGCTTACCCGGCCGCCACAGCTCGGGTGACTCGCAGCCCGCGGTGTAGACACCGTCGGCCTCCGGCGGTTTGGAGGTGTCGCGTCCGATGACCCCGCGCGCCGCGCCCGCCTGTGCCATGAGAAGTCGATACGCGGCCCACGACGCGGTACCCGCGCTGGATCCGGCCAGTACGGTGGCCATACCCGTCACCGCGGCGGTACGCCTGCTCATCCGAGGTGCCACGACTACGAATAGTAGTGGCTCCGCGCACGACGACGTCGATCCCGCTTCCGCCGCCGGTCACCCGGGCGCGTACCCGACGGGTCGCGCTGCCGGGCCTGCCCAGGTCGTCAGGGTTCACCGGCGGCCACGAACTCCCCGGCGATCTCAGCCGGGGACGGTGAAGGTGGCCTTGGCGGGAACGTTCGCGGAATCGGTGGTGATCGCGACCTCGACGCGGCCCGGGCCGGTGTCCTGGAACAGCGCGTAGAGGATGCTGCCGTAGATACCGGTCACCACATTGTTCTCGTACACGCCGATCGCGCCGGTATCGAGATTGCGCCAGGCCACGAAGGCGCGCACCTCGCACAGCGGGGCGAACGGGTAGAGACCGGGACCGACGCCGGAGACCGGGGTCGCCCGCACATTGAGGATGGCCCGGCCCGGCCAGTCGGCGCTGGTATCGGCCCAGGTCTCGATACTCGTCCAGCACAGACCGCCGTGCGCGAGCGTCGGTACCTGGGGGAACGGGACTGTCGCCGCACTGGCCTGCGCGCCGGATCCGACGACCGCGGCCATTGCCGCGCACACCAGAACGGTGGCGGCTCGGACGATGTTGGGCTGCCTCATATTTCCCGATCCTAGGCCCGGCGACCGGCTCCGCGTGCGACTCGCCCCGCATCGATTTCGCCCCGTCGTGCCGGAATTCACACTGTGGCTTCCCGGCCAGCGCGTCATGGGTCGTCGCGATGCCGGGAAGCCGCGTAGAGGGCCGTCGATGCGAGCACCGCGCGGCGTTCTGCAACGATGGAGCTATGCGCATCGCGGATCACGTCGTGGACCTCATCGGCAACACGCCCCTGGTCCGGTTGAACTCTGTCGTCGGGCCGAACGCCGGGCTGGTGGCCGCCAAGATCGAATACCTCAATCCTGGCGGAAGTTCCAAGGACCGGATCGCGGTGAAGATGATCGAGGCGGCCGAGAAGTCGGGCGAACTCGGTCCCGGCGGCACGATCGTCGAACCGACCTCGGGTAATACCGGTGTCGGACTGGCCCTGGTCGCGCAGCAGCGCGGCTACAAATGCGTATTCGTCTGCCCGGACAAGGTCTCCGAGGACAAGCGCAATGTGCTGCGCGCCTACGGCGCCGAGGTCGTGGTCTGCCCGACCGCCGTTCCGCCGGACCACCCGGACAGCTACTACAGCGTTTCGGATCGGCTGGTGCGCGAGATCGACGGCGCCTGGAAGCCGGACCAGTACTCCAATCCCGGCGGTCCGGACAGCCACTACGAGACCACCGGCCCGGAGATCTGGCGCGACACCGAAGGGAAGATCACCCACTTCGTCGCCGGTGTCGGCACCGGCGGCACCATCACCGGCACCGGTCGATACCTCAAGGAGGTGTCGGGTGGCACGGTGAAGGTCATCGGCGCCGATCCGGAGGGGTCGGTGTATTCCGGAGGCACCGGCAGGCCGTATCTGGTCGAAGGCGTCGGCGAGGATTTCTGGCCCTCGGCCTACGATCCCGCGATCCCCGACGAGATCATCGCGGTGTCGGACGCCGATTCGTTCGACATGACCCGACGGCTGGCCCGCGAGGAGGGACTGCTCGTCGGTGGTTCCTGCGGTATGGCGGTCGTCGCCGCCATCGAGGTGGCCCGTCGTGATCCCGACGCCGTCGTGGTCGTGCTGCTGCCCGACGGCGGCCGCGGTTACCTGTCGAAGATCTTCAACGACGAGTGGATGAGTTCCTACGGCTTCCTGCGCACCCGGCTCGACGGCAGCATCGCCGAGCCCCTGGTCGGTGACGTGCTGCGCGGAAAGTCCGGCGCGCTGCCGGATCTGGTGCACACCCACCCGTCGGAGACCCTGCGCGACGCCATCGAGATCCTGCGCGAATACGGTGTCTCGCAGATGCCTGTGGTCGGCGCGGAACCGCCGGTGATGGCGGGCGAGGTCGCGGGCAGCGTCACCGAGCGGGATCTGCTGTCGGCGGTATTCGAAGGCCGTGCGCACCTGACGGATTCGGTGGCCGAACACATGAGCCCGTCGTTCCCGTTGATCGGATCCGGCGAACCCATCTCCGCCGCCACCAAGGCGCTGTCCGACACCGACGCGCTCATGGTGGTCGAGGACGGCAAACCGGTCGGCGTCATCACCCGCCACGACCTGCTCGGTTTCCTCAGCACCGGTTCCATCGGTCGCTGACCCGGGGCCGCGATTCGATCGGGATCTCACGATCTTCGGCGCGGCGGTGCACGACATCATGGCACTCGATGACGAGTGGGACCGGATCGCCGCCGAGGCCGACTCGAGGCTCGCTTTCCGAGCCGGCTATCCGATCGGCGCCTGACGGAGCTATGTCCACGGTGCGTTCGAAATCCGGTGTGCGTCCGCCGTCCAGGCCGAAATTCGCTGTCGCGGGTGCGGCGGCGAACGATTATTCGCGACGCGCCAGCAAATAATTCGCAAACTCGCTGTTTCGATGATGACCCGAGGTATAACCGGCTCGGGAACAGCCACGGCACCGGCCCTGGCGTATCGGGTAGCGAAGGGACGGGCCGTGTATACCTCCAGTTCGGCTATCGATTTCGAGCAGGGGCTGACGGACGCGTGGAGTTCGGTCGCGACGTTCGTTCCCGCCGTGGCGGGATTCCTGGCGATTCTGCTCGGAGGCTGGACCATCGCCAGGGTCGTCGCGGCGATCGTGCGCCGTGTCCTGGCCCGGGTCGGATTCGATCGGCTGGTCGAGCGCGGCGGTATCGGGGATATGTTGGCACGCAGCCGTTACGACGCCTCGGATCTGTTGGCAAGACTGGCGTATTTCGCGATTGTGCTGATCGCCCTGCAACTCGGTTTCGGGATATTCGGTCCGAATCCGGTCAGCGCGACGATCGACCGTATCGTCGCCTGGCTGCCGCGCGCCGCGGTGGCGATCGTCATCGTCGTCGTCGCGGGAGCCATCGCGCACGGGGTGCGCGACATGGTCGCCAACGTGCTCGGCGGCCTGTCGTACGGGCCGATGATGGGGCGGATCGCCGCGGTATTCGTCTGGGGCATCGGCATCGTCGCCGCCCTGAACCAGATCGGTGTGGCCACCTCGGTGACGCTGCCGATACTCGTCACGGTGCTCGCCACCGTCGGCGGCGTCATCGTGGTCGGTGTCGGTGGCGGTCTGATCCGCCCTATGCAGCGGCGCTGGGAGGACTGGCTCACCGGCCTGGAAGAGGAGATGCCCGTGGTCAAAGGGCGTGCCGAGACCTATCGGCGCGGTCGCGACGACGCCGCCCGGGAACAACTGTGGATGGACGACCGGGCCACCCGCGCCCAGCAGCAGTGGGCACGGGAACCGATGCGCGGCGGCTACGGTCCGGGCGGGTACACCAAGGACGACGACTACTACTTCGACGATCCGGGTGAGATTCGCTGAGATTCGAACGTCAGCGAAACGCGTCCGCGTCGGTCAGCGCTTTGCCGAGAACAAGTTGGTGCACTTCCGCCGTGCCCTCGTAGGTGAGTACCGATTCCAGATTGTTGGCGTGCCGCAGAACCGGATAGTCGAGCGTGATGCCGTTCGCGCCGAGAAGGGTGCGGCATTCACGGGCGATTTTGATCGCCTCCCTCGTGCTGTTCAATTTTCCCGCGCTGATCTGCTCGGCCTTGACTTCGTGGCGATCCTTGAGCCTGCCGATATGCAGCGCGAGCAATTGCCCTTTGCCGAGTTCCAACGCCATATCCGCGAGTTTGGCCTGTGTGAGCTGGTAGGAGGCGAGCGGCTTCTCGAAGACCTCGCGCGTGCGGGTGTATTCGATGGTGGCGTCGAGGCAGTCCCTGGCCGCGCCGAGCGCGCCGAAGATGATGCCGAACCGCGCTTCGCTCAGGCAGGCGAGCGGCGAACCCAGGCCCGCCGACGCGGGCAGGATCGCGTCGGCGGGCAACCGGACGTCGTCGAGGTCGAGTTCGGCGGTGATCGAGGCGCGCAGCGACAATTTGCGATGCATCTCACGGGCGGTGAAACCGGGTGTGTCCGTCGGAACCAGGAATCCGCGGATCCTCTCGTCGGTCCGCGCCCAGATCACCGCGATATCGGCGACCGAGCCGTTGGTGATCCACATCTTCGATCCGTTGAGCACCCAGTCGTCGCCGTCGCGCTCGGCACGGGTGCGCATGCCGCCGGGGTTGGATCCGAAATCCGGTTCGGTCAGCCCGAAACAGCCGATCGTCTCGCCCGCCGCCATACCGGGCAGCCAATGCTGTTTCTGTTCCTCCGAACCGAACAGGTGGATGGCCGTCATGGCCAGCGAACCCTGGACCGAGACCATGCTGCGCACCCCCGAATCCACCGCCTCCAGTTCCTGGCAGGCCAGGCCGTAGGCGGTCGCCGACATACCCGCGCATCCGTATCCCTCGAGATGCATGCCGAGCAGACCGAGTTTGCCGAGTTGCGGCGCTATCTCACGGGCGGGAAAAGTGCCCGCCTCGAACCAGTCCGCGATATGCGGGCGCAGTCGCCTGGCCGCGAACGCGGCGACGGTATCCCTGATCTCGCGCTCCTCCTCGGACAGCAGGGCGTCGGTTGCGAAGAGTTCGTCGACAGTCACCATGAACTCAGCCTAATCGGCCGCCCGCGCGGCGAGACCGTCGTCACAAACGGGTGCCGACGTGCATATTCGGACTCGGCCATACCACCGGGCGCGCGGTTGCCCGCGATTGCCTCCCTCTAGTCTGGGGATATGACCGAGCTGGGATTCTCCACACGGGCAGTGCACGCCGGATTCGATCCTGATCCACAGACCGGTGCGGTGAACGTGCCCATTTACGCGAGTTCGACGTTCGCCCAGGACGGAGTGGGCGGATTGCGCGGCGGCTTCGAATACGGCCGAACCGGCAATCCGACGCGCACCGCCCTCGAGGCCAACCTCGCCGCCCTCGAGTCGGGCGCCTACGGGCGCGCGTTCGGCTCGGGCATGGCGGCCACCGACTGTGCGCTGCGCGCGATGCTGCGCCCCGGCGACCACATCGTCATCCCCGACGACGCCTACGGCGGCACCTTCCGGCTGATCGACAAGGTCTTCAGTCAGTGGGGGATCGAGCATTCGCCCGCCCACGTCTTCAACGTCGACGAGATGCGCGCCGCGATCCGCCCCAACACCAAACTGGTCTGGATCGAGACACCGACCAACCCGCTGCTCAGCATCGGCGATATCCCGGCGCTGGCCGAGGTCGCCCACATCGCGGGCGCGAAACTGGTGGTGGACAACACCTTCGCCACGCCGTACCTACAGCAGCCGCTGCTACTCGGCGCGGATGTGGTCACCCACTCCACCACCAAATACCTCGGTGGGCATTCCGATGTCGTCGGCGGCGCGCTGATCACCAACGATCCCGAACTCGACGCCGCGTTCGGTTTCCTGCAGAACGGCGCGGGCGCCGTTCCCGGCCCCTTCGACGCCTACCTCACCATCCGCGGCACCAAAACTCTCGCGCTGCGGATGGAACGTCACTGCGACAACGCCGAGGCCCTGGCCGAATACCTCACCCGGCACCCGGCGATCTCCCAGGTCATCTACCCGGGCCTGCCGGAACATCCCGGCCATCTCGTCGCGGACAAGCAGATGCGCCGTTTCGGCGGCATGATCTCGGTGCGCCTGCACGGTGGCCGCGCGGCCGCGCACGATTTCTGCTCGCGCACCACGATCTTCACCCTCGCCGAATCGCTCGGCGGCGTGGAATCGCTGATCGAGCATCCGGCCGCGATGACCCACGCCTCGACTGAGGGCTCGGAGCTGGAAGTGCCCGCCGATCTGGTTCGACTTTCGGTCGGCATCGAGGACATCGGCGATCTGCTCACCGATGTGGAACGGGCGCTCGCCGGCTGAGTACAACAGACCGAGCACATACAGAACGGCCGCTCCCGTGCTCGGGTGCGGCCGTTTCTGTTCGGGTTTCGTGACGCAGGGATCAGCTGTGGTAGGGCTCCGCGCTGATCAGCGTGACCTTCATCGTATTGCCGTTGGGCAGCGTGTATTCCCGGGTCTCGCCGACCTTGGCATCGATGAGCGCGCCGCCGAGCGGGGAGTTCGGCGAGTACGTCTCCAGTTTGGAGTCGTTCACGCCCTCCTCGCGGGTCGCGATGAGGAATGTCTCGGTGTCGGACTCGTCGCCGTCGTAGTAGACCTTCACGACCGAGCCGGGGAGTGCGACGCCCGCCTTGGTCGGCGCGACGCCGACCTTCGCGTTGTTCAGCAGTTCCTGCAGCTGGCGGATACGCGCCTCCTGCTGGCCCTGCTCCTCGCGCGCGGCGTGGTAGCCACCGTTCTCCTTGAGGTCGCCCTCTTCCCGGCGCTCGTTGATCTCGGCGGCGATGACGGGACGGTTGGCAATGAGCGCGTCGAGTTCGCCCTTGAGCCTGTCGTGCGACTCCGGGGTCAGCCAGGTCACTTGCGTCTCGGTCATCTCGATCACTCCCTAGTAGTTGTTCCCGGCGGACCGGGATTCCCTGATACCGGCGCCCCCACCCGGAGGAGGGCATGCACCAGCCGACGGCTAGAGCCAATCCTGGGAAGTTCATCGAACCCCGACAGGTGAAGTTGCGGGCAAACCCGAAAACCCGGAACTCACAGCGCTGGCCGCCAATGCAGCAAACACGGCTCCGAGCCCCGGAACCGTGTATCACGCCATTTTAGCATGAATCATAAACACGCAGGTCGGAGTTCATTTTGCCGACAAACACGCCGATAATTCCCGAGTCGGGAGATGTTTTCAGCTCGCCCGCAGATACTCGGGCACCCGATCGCTACATCCGTATATGTTGCCCGCCGATGGCCGGGCCGAGGAACGGACGATCGTCGTCAATTCGACCGTTCCGCTGTCCGACGGTGTGATGAGCACCTCTCTCCGGCCGACCTCGGCTCCGTCGCGATCCATCGCCCGGACGAAACAGACCGCGGGGCGCGACGGGTCGTCGCGGGTCACCTTCAGCCGGATCGACAGGGTCGAATCGTCGACGAGGGTGTAGCCGAGTTGTTCGGCGTCGATATCGTCCGGACCGTACTTCTGGAAGCCGAGAAAGGCGATTCCCAGGCCCGCGACCAGCACGATCGCGATCAACGTCGCGGGAATCCAGCGCCTGCGAATCCCGGGCGCGTCGCGTCGGTCACGGGTGCCGTAGCGGTCGGCGCGACGAGCCGCCGCCGCGCCATCGGCGGACACGTCGCCGGTGGTTTCGGGCTGGGGCTCGTTCATGGACTTCTCGCTCCCGGGGGGCACGTCGGAACAAAAGTAGGTCGAATGAAACTATAGGGAATGAAGACCCGACACCCGCGACCGAGAGCGACGGTGAACGAGACGTGAGTGGCCTTCGCCTCATGGCGGTGCATGCCCACCCAGACGACGAATCCAGCAAGGGTGCCGCAACCACCGCCCGTTACGCCGACGAGGGACACGAAGTCCTCATCGTGACGTTGACCGGCGGCGAACGTGGCAGCATCCTCAACCCGGCGATGGACACCCCGGGTGTGCTCGACCGGATCGTGGAGATCCGGCGAGAGGAGATGGCCGCCGCCGCGCGGGCGCTCGGCGTGCGCCAGACCTGGCTGGGTTTCGTCGACTCCGGATTACCCGAGGGCGATCCGCTGCCGCCGCTGCCCGACGGTTGTTTCGCGCTGGTCCCGCTCGAGGAGTCGACCGAGGCGCTGGTGCGCGTGATCCGCGAATTCAAGCCGCATGTGATCACCACCTACGACGAGAACGGCGGCTACCCGCATCCGGATCACATCCGATGCCACGAGGTCTCGGTGGAGGCCTTCGAGGCGGCGGGCGATCCCGAACGGTTCCCCGACGCGGGCGCGCCGTGGACGCCGCTCAAGCTCTACTACGACCACGGTTTCAGCCTGAAGCGGATGGAGGTCTTCGCCGCGGAGTACGAGCGCATCGGCGAGCCCTTCCCGTTGCAGGAATGGCTGGACCGCGTGCGGCAGTACCAGGACGGTCGCGGCGACAAGATGGTCAGGGTCACCACCCAGATCGAATGCGGCAAGTACTTCCACCAACGTGACGACGCGCTGCGCTCGCATGCCACCCAGATCGATCCGAACGGCGCGTTCTTCGCGATCCCGATCGAACTCCAGCAGCGGTTGTGGCCGACCGAGGAATTCGAATTGGCCAAGACCAGGGTCAGCACCGCGCTGCCCGAACACGATCTGTTCGCGGGGATCGAGGACGCGGACCGGTGATGCTCGCTCTTCTCGCCCAAACCCCCGGCACGCCGACGGGCCCCGAATTCGGCAAGGCCTCACCACTCGGCCTCGCGATCGTGCTCATTCTGCTCGTCGGCACCGTCCTGCTCGTGCGTTCGATGAACCGGCACCTGAAGAATCTGCCGCCCACCTTCGAACCCGAACATCCGGAGCCGGATCAGGAGGCGGACGAGGGGACCGAACCGGGGATCATCAAGCAATCCGAAGCCGGTGAGCCGGTGCAGGGTTCGGACAAGCGCGCGCAATCGAGCTGACGGGCGGTCGCCCGAATCTCCTTGCGGTGCAATGCCGTCGACGTGGTCGCCGCGTCTGCGGCATGGCATTCTGGGTAGGTGGGGAATCGGGGATCGTCGCGCGGGTTCGGGGACGGTCGGTGGCGACTCGTCGCGCGGGTCGTGGCGGGCGTACTCGGCCTCGCCGCTCTCGCGTTGTGGGCCAGGTGCGTCGGCTTGGTGGTCACCTACCGGCTCGCCACCGACCCCGTCGTCGACCCGCACGGTTACGGCCTGATCTTCGGCACGATCTTCTCCGTTCCGACCGGCTTGCTCGCCGCCGCGCTCCTACCGCAGACGTTGCGTCCACCGCACAGAGCGCGCGTCACCGCGGTCGCGATGGCGACCCACGTCGTCGCGACGGTCCTGTTGTTCGCCGCGTTCCTCACCGCGTGACGACGATCGCTCGGAGTCTCCCGTCACGTTTTCATCGTGGCTCCGGGCGGGTACTCCTGAGTAGCGTATGCCGATCGGATGTCACACCGCCGTGCTACCAATTCTGTGTTCGCCCTAGCTAAGGAAGTCCATGCAGACTGTGATCGGCCGGATCGACCGTGCCCTCGACATGACCGGCACGATCGTCGACGCGATCGAGGACGGCCGATTGTCGGCGGCCACGCCGTGCGCGAAATGGGACGTGCGCGCGGTGCTCAACCACCTGGTGGGTGGTATGCGGCTGTTCGCGGCGGAGCTGGCCGGAACCGATCCGGTCGGGGCGTACGACGATTGGCTGGGCGCGGACCCGCAGGTGGCCTACGCGGCCGCGGCCGAAATCGACCGCGCCGCATGGGGCCGCCTCGACGTGCCGTGGTCGGAGGTGAATCTCCCGATCGGTACGGCGACAGCGCCGGAGGCCGCGCTGGTCCACCTCACCGAGGTGGTCGTGCACGGCCTCGATCTCGCGATCGCCATCGATCGCCCCGATCTCGCCGACGACGATCTCAGCGCGGAACTGCTCGCCGCCATGGCCGAAGCCGGCGGCGTCGAGACCTTCCGCAAACCCGGCATGTTCGGACCCGAGGTCGCGATCTCCCCGGACGCACCGGCCCACCTTCGACTGATGGCCTACCTCGGCCGCACCGTCTAGCGACTTCGGACCTCCCCGGTTGCGGGGTGCGGCAAGGGGAGGACGCATCCACGGGTGGGG
>NZ_JAFMPL010000077.1:0-37825 GCF_019038455.1 Nocardia noduli | reverse complement strand
GTTCGGTTCGCGGCCGTGGTCGGGGCGGTTTCGGTGTGGGGCGGGTCGGTGCTGGCGTTCTACGGCAGGTTCGTGGGTCCGCCGCTGGTGCAGGACGACGGGGATTTGGTACCGAGGTCCTTCGACATCTTCGGAATAGACACTCTGCCCGGCTTCTTCGCTGCCGTGGCGCTGGCGGTCGGGTTGTGGGTCGGCCTCGTCGCGGTGGTGCTGGCACGCCGTGGCTGGAACGAGGCGGACGAGTACACGCGGCGGGAGTGGTGGGTCGTGCTCGGGGTGCTCGCCGGGATCGTGGTCCTGCCGACCCTGGCATGGGCCCGGGACGCGGTGGAGGTCGTGGAGAAGCTGCAAGCGGTTCGACCGCTCGGTGTCACGGTCCCGATCATCATCGCGGGCTGTGTCCTGGTCGTGGCCGGGTCGATCCTGCTGCTGCCCGCCACGCTGGCGCCTGCCGCGCTGGCTCCGTTGCGCGGGCGGGGGCTGGTGGTCCCGCTGGTGGCAGGGGTCCTGGTGCCGGTGCTGGCCGCGGGGCTGGCCGTGCGGGCAGGAGACGATACGCGCGGTATCGACCACCGCACGGTAGCCGCGGTGGCGGTGCCGCCCGTTCCCGCCGGGCCGGGCCTCGAGCGATATCAGGTCTGGCTGGGTAATCCGGGGCGTCGATATCCCGCGGATGTCGTGGTCGCGGGCGCTGGTTTCGTGGTGGCGAACTCCGCCGGCATCACCGCCTATCACGGTGGCACCGGTGAGGAGCTCTGGCACTATCGGCGCACCCAGCGCGAGGACGGAATCGGGGTCAAGCCCGAGTCGCTGCGTTCCCTCGACGACGGGGTCGTGCTGGCCTACTGGGAGTACCGGGGCTGGACCGCGCTGGACGCGCGGACCGGCCGACTGCTCTGGCAGGTCTCCGATTTCACCCGTGAGCACCCGGACCCGGAGTCGGACCGGGCACACAGCGTCGGGCTGCCGGAACCGCTGTTGCGGACCGAGGACCGCGGCAACGTGCTGATCGCCTACGATCCCCGCACCGGCGCTCGCCGTTGGTCGGCGCGGGCCAGAGATCCCTCCTGCCCCGGGGCCCGGAGCTGGTTCGACACGACCACCACGACGGTGTACCAGGCCATTAGGTGCCTCGACCCCGACGAACTGCGGGTCTCGGCACTGTCCGGCCACGACGGCTCCATCACCCGTACCCACGTGGTGCCCCAGCCGGTCGACGAAGACATTCCGATGACGCAACGCTTCGGCGAGCGGGTGGTCGCCAAGTGGGGTGAGAACACGCTGTTGCTCAACGGCGCCCACGACCCCCAGCCGCTGCCGGGGGCGCGATGGGTGCTTGCCGCCGACGCCGAGGGCGTACTGTTCCAGCAACGCTCGGGCGTGGAGTTCATCGACCGCGATGCACGATGGGTGTCCGAAGACACCGAAGTGTCCAGTCCCCTGCACTGGGTCTACGCCCTGCTCGGCGAGTACGTGGTGGCCATCGACCAGGCCGAGCCGGGCACGGTGCTGCGAACCTGGCAGCGCTCGGACGGCTCACCCGGGCCGACCGTGCCTGTGCAAGTGCGCGGGCAACGCTGCCCGCAATGGGACCTCATCCCCAGTCCACAAACGCTCACCATCCCCGGTGGGCTGCTCATCCGCTGCGGCGGGTGGATCCTCGGCTACAGCTGACCGACCAGCTCCCACCAGTGTCGTGCCACCACGCGGTGCTTCGACAACGGTCCAACGACATCGGCGAGCGCAGGGGGTGCATCAGCACTCCCCCTTCCCCTCGAGCGGATGGATCCAGTTCGAGTACGCGACCGTCCTGCCGACGACGACCCCGACCTCAGCGCGGCAGCCAACGAGATCGTCACCGCGATCTCCGCCCGCATCAGGCGACCAGGCACAGAGTCCGGCCATATCGCCCGTCACGGACGCCCCACGCAATCGACGGCATCGGCGAAGCGTTGCCTGCGGAACTCGCCAGATCCGCGCTCGTCGAGGTCGGCTAACCGGGCCGATCGTATGGGGCCCGACCAGCGGCGGTGCGGCCGGTTTGCCCGCTCGGCCGGACCCGCCATGCCCGGGCGGTCCTTCGTCGCGGGTGGTGGATCGAGGCAAGGTCGCGGTGCCTGATCTGTGATTAGGTGAGCCGGTGTGGATAAATACGCCGATCTACTCGCAGGCATTGAACATCATCGGACTCCTCGCCGTGATCATCGTCGCGGTGGCAGCGATCATGACCACCCGCCGGCGCGGCGGCCCCGCGACGGCGGTCGCGGTCATCGGGCTGGTGATGCTCGCCCTCGCCCAAGCGATGCAGGTGGCGATGGGGTTCCACTGGATCGACTTCGACAGCCTCACCGTTTTCGACGGGTACATATACGTGTCCGGCACGCTGTCGACCGTAGGCTTGATCATGGTCTTGGTCGGGCTGCTCATCGGCAAGACAGCACCGAATCCGCGTACTCCCCCATCCAGGTTCGGGCCCACCCCGTTCGGGCAGCAGGCGGGCAATCCGGTGCCACCGTTCGGTCAATACGATGCTCCCGCACAGCAATACGGTCAGCCGGGCCCACCGGTGCAGCCCTACGGACAGCCGCAGCAGCAGTTCGGGCAGCCGCAGCCCGGTTCCGGTCAACCGCAGGGCCGACCGGGAACGTACTGACCAGCGGGCAGCGCACGGGTCGAGAAGTTGGGGAACGCCGATCGCTGCTGTGGGGGCGGCACCGCCCGGCAGCGAGCGGCGCGCCTGTCCCTCACTATGGAGAGTGTGACCGACACCGAACGACATCTCACCGTTCTGTACTCCTGTACGGCGAACTGCCTTCTCTACGAGCAGGATCCGGGTCCTGCCGAACTCAACATCGGTTCGCAGCTCGAGCCGCGCATGGTGCCGCGCAGTCACGCTTGGCGTGACTACTACGCCCACCACCTGATCACCCAGGTCCACGCCGACATCGCAATACTCCGTCTGTGCTCGGAATGGGCCACCCGGCAGCATGACCGCGACGACCTCCCCGACGATATGACCGCCTCGAAACGAGAAGAGGCCAAGCAGTTCTGGCGGTGCGCTATAGATATCGCGGACATGGCCGTCGAGATCGTCGAGGGCGCGGGCGCGGCCACCGATGAGAACGCTCGTCGGCGACTGATGGCCAGCAGCGAACACCTCCAGACGAGCATCGCCTTCGGGGCGCTACCGAACGTCGTGGCACGGTCCGCGGCCGATCTCGTCGACGAACTCGACCGGATCGACCAGCGCGACCCCGGTGACTAGCACCCCCTGCCGGGTTGGTCGCCGGGTCGGTCGTGAAATCGCCATGCGCGAGGTGAAAGTCACCGCGCTGAACGGGAATCGGAGATTCAGAGCACTGACATCGCTCATGAGGAGGAGCCGCTGACTGACGGACCGACCGCGAGATGCTCAAGCGAACCTGCCCTGGCCCTGAGCTCCGTCAGATGAGGTGATGACCGATGTAGTCGTGGGCGATCGCTTCGGCGAGGCGGGCGCGGATTCTCGATCTTAGGCGGTAGTTGTCTCGTACACCCTCGATGATGAGTTCTCGCGCTTTACCGACGGCTCGGTCAGCCGGGCCGTCATTGATGCTTTGGCGCACAACGGCCTCCAAGAAATCCAGATCGGCTCGGATGCTGATCGCCGGCAGGAAGTCGGTAAACCCCAGCTCGATGAGTTGACCGCGGAGTGTTGTGATGGCTGAGGCGTCGGTTGAGGCTTCATCGGTGGAAGAAGTGCTGTTGCGTTCGCTGTACTCGACGAGCCTGTTGGTTGCGCGGGCCGCTATCGCGTCGAATTCGGTTGTTCCCAGACCTGTGAGAAACGCTCGGGTCGCGCCCGGGCTCTGGTCGGCCAGGAGAGCTTCGACTTCGAGCCACACGGATCGCCGGATATTGTCGGAACGGTCCATGAATGGAGCGAGCGCGTCGGCAAGCCGCGAGATGTGGCTGCCGATGGGGCCTTTCACCAGCCTCATGGCGGCCTGCGCCAGTTCCTGCTCGAATCTCGGTGTGTTGGCGGCGAATCCATCTTGGAGGGCATCGATGGCCAGGACCGCGCCGGGCATCACGAGCCGGTTCACCGCGTCCCGGTTGTCTACGGTATTCAGGCGGTTCAATACGGTGTCTCGCAGCCAGTGCCTCTCGGAGAAGATGTAGCCCGCCGCCAGCAGCCAGGTATGGCGCCAGTGGGCGGAGGGGACCATGAGTTCGAGTTTGTCGGCGGCGTCCTCTTTGGTCATGAGGCAGCGTGCTGCGAAGAACTCGGTGAGACTGCGGACCTCGAAGGCCAGGCCATCTCCTCGCGCGACCAGGAGAACGAGTCGTTGCCTGGCGAGGTGCAGGATCTTCTCGATCAGGGTCTCTTGCTGTGATTCGTGGTGTCCCTCGGTTTCGAGGATCCCGCGTGCGATGTTCTCCAGTTCGTCGACCGGCAGGATCGATTCGGCGGCACCGCCACGCTCGGCACGCGCGTGGATCGCCAGTCCGCATTGTTCGTGAAGCTGATCGAACTGAGATCGGTACATCTCGAGGACGTCGCCGATGCCTTCTGGCTTGCTGCATTCACGTGCGTAGATGATGTCGTAGTAGTTCTTGAACAGGGCGTATCGACTGGCGGGCGCCTGACGCCGTTGTTCGAGCAGGAGACTCAGAATCGTCACTTGCAGCGGTGAGGTCATCAGTCGAGCGGTGTCCTCGCTGCGCGAGGCCGTGGTCAACCGTTCGAGTACTTGTTCCTGGCGGTCGAGGTTGTCCGCGAATCGACACGCCAATAGACGTGCGGCGTAGTGCATCGCGTCTGTGGGTGTCAGCGAAGCGAGATGCAGTTCTTCGTAGTCGATATCCGGGTCGCGGTCGAAGCCGATCGGCCGGGAGGTGCACACGGTGAAGACATCGGCTCCCAGGGCCGCCATCTCGGTCAGGAAGTGCGTGATCCGCGCTGACACTTCTTCACGGGTGATGGCGGCTGCGACTTCGTCCATGCCGTCGAGGACCACGAGCAGAGGCCAGGCGTTCAGCAGGCGCTTGGCTTCCGGCACGGTGATCGGATCCGACGCGCGGTGGTTGATCAGGCTGACGATGTGCTGGAGCAGGGTCAGGTCGTTGTCTGTGCTCACCAGGTCGGCGAACTTGCTCAACACCACCCGGACGGGAAGCCGGTGCAGGGTCGGACCCGGTAGACCAGCGGCCTCGAAACTGGTGCGTATCCGGTTCGCGCGTTCGGCTGTTTGCACGGTGATCCGGCCAGCGGCTGAGTTCTCCAATAGCGGAACCCGATAGAGTTGGCACAGCAGCCGGGAGATTGTCGATTTGCCGGAGCCGGGTCCGCCCAGGACCACCATTCGATCTTTCGCGGCGGGTCTCTGCGCGGGCGACAGGACTTGATCACCTCGTTCGACGAGTGCCCGCAATACCGGCGAGGTCTTTCGGGAACCTGCCACGGACGAGGCAGGCAGGTCCACAGCGACTTCTGCGAGCGACAACGGCGAGTTGGTACTGTCGCCGGATTCACCGAGTTCCACGGTGGTATCGGTTTTCAGGGCACTCGCGACGTGGCCGATCCATGCGTGGGCGATCCGAGCGTCGTTCTCTTCGACCTGACCGAGCAGTCGCGACAGTATGTCTCCGGGCAGGATCAGATCCGCGTAGCTCCGGCGTATCCCGGCATGGGCTTCCAGTAGGCGGTCCAGGTACTCGGCGTGCCACACGTGGTAGTCCCGGAAGTCGGGCATACCGGTCTTCCGGAGGGTTCCGTCCGGCTGCTTTTTCTCCAACTCGCGGTAATACGAGAACATTTCATCGAGACGGTCCAATCCTCCCGTCTGGGAGACGCCGGTCAACCGGACATTGGTGACGAGGATGAGATAGTCAGGCTTGTGGTGGTGGCGCTTCTTCTTCGGATCGATCCAGGCGTTGAGCTCGTCGGTGATCTGTTCGAAGAACCATTTTTGGTCCGCTGCCGTTTCACCTAGCCGCTCTTTGTATTTCGCCTGAATCACTCCGTAGCCGTTCCACGTGCCTCTGCCCTCCATGGCGATCTCGCCACGGAACGTCGCTCCTTGGCACTCAGCAACGACACCTGCGGCGAGTTCGTCGATGACTTCCTGCCGGTCAACGACATCAGCGACAAGGTCTTCCTCTGGCTCGACACCGATCTACCCGTCCACGGCTACCTCGGAGTGGTTGCCACAGGCGGTCAAATGTTTGATGTGCGGGACCACCTCCTCCTCAGCGAGCTCCGGCCCTCCCTCTCCCGTCTGCTTCGTCACCACCTCGAGCGGATGGCTGCCCCCGTGGGGGCCACGCTCTCGCTACGCGAACACGAGATCGCTCGCTACGTCGCTGACGGGTGGCCCAACCGGCTCATCGCACGGGAACTCGGGATCTCCGAATGGACCGTCAAACGCCATGTCACTCACGTTTTCGCCAAGTGCGGCGTCAGATCCCGCACCGAACTGGCCGCCATCTGGCGACACACCGCCCACGAGCCGGACAGCACGGCTAGCCGCTGACTCGCTTCGATATGGATATCGCGCGGCCGATCACCTGACACTATCCAGTCGAAACAGTCCTGCTCTATCGTCAATATTCACCCCGCCCGACCCGAATCGACGTCAGGACCGGACGGGCCCGGATGCTTTACCCGTCAGGAGTGAATCGGACCGGCCGGTAGACATTTCGCCGTAACTCAGGACCGCCCAACCGACTACGTCGATGTCGCCGTCGATCTCGGCGCCTTACCGAACGTGACGACACCGCAGGAGCAGCTTTCGCAGCGGAACCACGTGCGCTTGTTCTCCGGGGAACCGAACTCGTCGACTTCGCAGCCCGACGCCTGCTCGATGCAACCGGCTGCAGTTCCTATACCCTTCCCCGTTTCACAGTTCCCTGGCTGCTTTCAATCCGAGGGCGACGTCGACGATCAGATCCTCCTGACCGCCGACCAAGCCCCGTTCACCGATGGCGATCAGGATGTCACGAGTGTCCAGGCCGTACTGCTCGGCAGCGGTTTCAGCATGGCGCAGAAAGCTGGAGTACACGCCTGCGTATCCGAGGGTCAGCGTTTCGCGATCGACTTGGACCGGGCGGTCCTGCAGCGGACGAATGAGGTCGTCGGCGGCGTCTTGCAGCGCGAACAGGTCGCAATTATGCTTCCAGCCGGACAGATCTGCGACGGCGATGAACGGCTCGATCGGGCAGTTGCCCGCGCCGGCACCGTGGCCGGCCAGCGAGGCATCGACCCGTGTCACGCCTTCCTCGACCGCGATCACCGAGTTCGCGACCGACAGTGAGAGATTCTGGTGCGCGTGGATTCCGAGCTCGGTGGCGGGGTCGAGGATGTCTCGGTAGGCCCGTACCCGGTCGCGTACGCCTCGCATAGTCAACCGGCCTCCCGAATCGGTGACGTAGACACAGTGCGCGCCAAAGGTTTCCATCAATTTCGCCTGCTCGGCCAGCGCTGCCGGTGCGGACAGGTGCGACATCATCAGGAATCCGCTGACGTCCATGCCGAGCTCGCGGGCGGTGGCGATGTGCTGAGCGGCGACGTCCGCCTCGGTGCAGTGCGTGGCCACCCGCACCGAGGTGACGCCGAGGTCGAAGGCACGCTCGAGGTCGGTGACCGTGCCGACACCCGGTAACAACAAGGTGGTCAGCTTCGCGCGGTGCACTACCGCGGCGGCGGCCGCGATCCATTCCCGGTCGGTGTGGCTGCCGGGACCGTAGGTGAGGCTGTGACCTGCGAGTCCGTCGCCGTGGGTGACCTCGATGGCGTCGACGCCTGCGGCGTCGAGCGCGGCGGCGATTCGGGCGAGGTTTTGTGGGCTGATCCGGTGCCGCATGGCGTGCATGCCGTCCCGCAGTGTGACGTCCTGGATGTAGAGGGCGGTTCCGTCGGCGACGTGCGGACGGGTGGTCGTGTCGGTCATCGGGTCGACTCCACTGTCATGTTCGCTGCGATCTGTTCCGCCACCTGAAGTGCGGCGGAGGTCATGATGTCGAGGTTGCCTGCGTAGGCGGGCAGGTAGTGTGCGGCGCCCTCCACTTCGAGGAAGACCGACACCTTCCAGAGGCCGGGTCCTTTGTCGACCCCACCGGTCAATGTGGTGACCGGCTCATCGATTTCGGTGAACTGCACGTTCTGCTTGAGCCGGTAGCCGGGTACATAGGCCGCGACCTTGGAGATCGAGTCCTGCACCGAATTTCGGATCGCGTCCTGGTCTGGGTCGGTCACGACAGCCAGTACCGTGTCGCGCATGATCAGCGGTGGTTCCGCGGGGTTGAGCACGATGATGGCCTTGCCGTGTGCGGCGCCGCCGACCTTCTCGATCGCCGCGGTCGTCGTCATGGTGAACTCGTCGATATTGGCCCTGGTCCCCGGGCCAGCAGACCTGGAGGAGATGGATGCGACGATCTCGGCGTAATGCACGGGGGTGACTGCGGCGATGGCCGCGACGATCGGAATCGTGGCTTGGCCGCCGCAGGTCACCATGTTGACGTTCGGCGCATCGAGGTGTTCGGCCAGGTTGACCGCGGGCACGACGAAGGGGCCGATGGCGGCCGGTGTGAGATCGATCAGTCGTTTGCCGTAGGGACGCAGAGCCTCTTCGTTTGCCAAGTGCGCTCGGGCCGAGGTGGAGTCGAAGACGACGTGGATGTCAGCGAAGTCCGGGTGTTCGATCAGCCCCCGGACGCCGCTGTCGACGGTGTCGACGCCCAGACTGCGGGCGCGTGCGAGTCCGTCGGAGGCGGGGTCGATGCCGACCAGCACGGCGAGCTCCACGTGCTGTGCGACGCGGAGGAGTTTGATGACGAGGTCGGTGCCGATATTGCCCGACCCGATGACTGCTGCTTTGATCCGGCTCATGATGTCCTGCTGTCGAAGGGATTGTCGTGGCAATTCGGACGCTCATCCGGTGAAAGTCGCACGGACGCCTCCGATTCCGGATATGTGGGCTTCGTAGGTCGCGCCTGGTGTCACGGCAACCATCGGCCCCAGGGCGCCGGACAAGATCACCTCGCCTGCGCGTAGGGGGGATCCGAAGGAGCGACTGGTGTTGGCCAGCCACGCGAGGGCATTCCAGGGGCTGCCGAGACAGTCCGATCCGCGACCGGCCGAGACCTGTGTGCCGCCGGTGCGCAGGGTCATGGTGACCGCGTCGAGTGCGGGTGCTTCGGCGATAGGCAGCGAGTCCCCCAACACGTACAGGCCCGAGGAAGCGTTGTCGGCGACGGTATCGGCGAAACTGATGTCCCAGTTCGCGATCCGGCTGTCGACGATCTCGAATGCCGCGTGCACCCGATGCACGAACCTGGGGGCGTCGGTCGCAGTGATCGTGGCGGTGATGTCGTCGGACAGCGTGAACGCGATCTCGGCCTCTATCCGAGGTTGCAGCAGTCGGGTGATATCCACCGCGGCATCGGCTGTGCAGTCGAAATCATCGAGCAGGACGCCGAAGTCCGGCTGGTTGACGCCGAGTTGCCGCTGCACGGCCAGTGAGGTGAGACCGACCTTGCGACCCACGGCGACGCGTCCTGCCGCCAACCGCGCGACGATGTTTCGTTCCTGGATCAGATAGGCGGCGTCGAGGTCCTCCCGGCCGATCAGGTCGCGGATCGGCGCGCACGGAGTCCTCGTCGCCGTCGAGATCGCGAGCCGGTGGGCGGCCTCGGCGATCACATGGGGTTCCACCGTTGTCATGCCTTCGACGCTATTGCCGACAATGTGCCAAAGATAGGATATGTCCCATGAAACGGGACAACTTGTCGTTGCTGCAGCGGTCAGCGCTGGTACTCGACTGCTTTCCCGGGGGCACTACACTGTCGCTGGCCGAGGTAACCGCCCGCACAGGCCTGCCCCGATCGACCGCGCACCGGGTACTGACCGGGCTTGTCGAGCTCGGCTGGCTGACCCGCAACAGCGGCGGATTCGAGCTCGGGCTGGCGTTGTTCGAGCTCGGTGAACGGGTGGGGCTCAAATATCGACTGCGCTCGGCGGCATTGCCGTTCATGCAGGATCTGTACTCGGTGACCGGGCAGACCGTGCATCTGGCGGTTCGGGACGGTCGCGATGCCGTCTATGTGGAGAAAATCCACGGACACGCCGCCCTGCCGCTGCCTTCGCAGATCGGTGGCAGGCTTCCGCTGACCTGCACCGCCGTCGGAAAGGCGCTGCTGGCACCTGAAGCACCCGAGGTGATCGGCACGGTGCTTACGGTTCCCCTGCGGAGCTACACCGCACACTCGATCACCGACCCTGCCGTCCTCGCGCGCGAGCTCGACGGGGTTCGTCGCACGGGTATCGCGATCGAGCGCGAGGAGTCCGCCGTCGGCGGTTGCTGTGTGGCCTCGCCGATACTGTTGGGTGGCCGCCCGGTCGCCGCGCTGTCGGTGTCGGTTCCGGCCGAGAGTTTCAAACCCGAATTGCTGGCCCCGGCCGTACGCACCGCCGCGCTGGCCCTCGGACGAACCTTGGCCCGCTCGGGTATGGAAAACAGACGGTGACCGATCCGGTCACCGTCTGCTTCACGATGGCGCCGACTCCGCGTGTTGTGCGCGGGGTCGGCTACGGTCTCACTTGGCCGGGAATGGCGAGGTGACGGTGCTCTGGTACTGGATGAATGCCGCGACCGCTACCGGAGCCCCGATGAGGATGGAACCGGTGATCGCGCCGATCGGGGCGAGGGCACCGGCGCCGATCAAGCAGCCCGCGATCGGACCGGCACCGAACAGGGTGGCCAGCGGACCGGTGAGGACAGCCCCGGCGACCCCGCCGAGCAAGCAGCCGATGGTTCCTGCCCCCACTGCGCCCACGATCGCGCTGACGGTCGCGCTCATTGCGATTGTCGAGGTCATGCGGGTCCAGGCCGCGACTTCACGCTCGTAGGGGGTCTTCCACGGTGCGGTGTCCTCGAAGGGCAGCGCGACCGGGTTGTAGCGAGCGCGGTCGACGTCGGTGACCGGGGTCAGGCGCGCGGTGGTGCCGTCGATCTTCGCTTCGATGGGGAAGGCGATGTCGTCGAAGTTGTACTCCAGCGGTACACCGGCCAGCACCTCACCCGAGGCGCCCCGGATCTGGAATTTGCCGTCGACCACGGTCAGTGATCCGGAGTCGATGCTGATGACCGCGGCATTGCCATCCTGGTAGGCGCGGTAATTCACACCCGGTGCGACATCGACGTCCAGCGATGGCGCCGCCTGCGCGGCGCCGGCACCGACCGTGCCTGCGGCCAGAGCGAGTGCAAGTACAGCAGCGGACCTGCGGTATTTCTTCATGAGATTTCCTCATCATCTTCGGAGGGTGGAACGGTGCCCGGAGATCGGACACTTGGAGATCTGTTGCACCGGGCGAGGTTTCACCACGCTGGGTGCGGGTCGAGCGCGGCGCCGAAACGGCGGCGTCTCGATGACAGGTCAAATGGTTCGGGCGTCAAAAGCCGGCAACCGGCGCTGCAAGTAATTCCATCCGGCCCGTACCTGGTGCGCGGCGTACACACGCCCGCGCTTGGCGATGGCCTCCTCGTCACTGGAGACCCGCAGTGTGGCGGAACTCGCGGCAGCGGCCGCCAACTGCATTCGGCAGGCCTTCTCGAGTACCACAGCAGCGAACACCGCCTCCGGAATCGATGTCCCGGCTACGACCACGCCGTGGTTCACCAGCAGAACGGCATTGCGTTCGCCCAACGCCCGTGCGACGGCGCGGCCCATTGCCGGTGTGCGGATCAGGTCCCCGGTCTCGGTGAATCTGGCGATGTCCGGAGGTACGAACATCGTCGCCTCGTGCGCGATCGGCTGCATCGGCAGTCCGGTCGCCGCGAAAGCGACCGCCGACTCGGGATGAGTGTGGATGACGCATCGCACGTCGGGCCGTACCCGCAGGATTTCGCTGTGGATGAACCGTTCCAGGTGCGGATCACCGGCACCGACGAGCACCTTGCCGTCGAAGTCAACCAGCTGGATGTCGGTGTCGTGCAATTCCTCGAATCCCAGTCCCGGTCGCTTGATCCAAAATCCGCGTTGCCGCTCGTCACGCAGGGACACATGGCCCCAAACGAGGTCGGCATGCCCGTTGGCGGCGAGCACTCGGCCGGCTTCGACGACACGAGCCTGGTGTTCGCGGTCGTCGAGTTCAGACATGGGGACCGGTGAGAAAGTCACCGACGATCGTGTTGAACCGCTCGGGCTGTTCGAACATCGGCCAGTGACCGGCATCGCTGATCATGGTGAAGCTGCCGTTCGGCAACAGTTCGCTGGCACGGCGACCGACACTGGCCTGGGTCGTCGGGTTCTTGTCGGTCCAGAGTACGAGCACCTCGTGCGGCAGTTGGGACAACCGGTCCTCGGTCAGCAGGTAGGCGCGGTTCTCCTCGCTCGGCTGCTCGGCGACGAGCTTGGGCATGGCAGCGCGACTGTCGGGCAAGGTGTAGATCCGATACCGGGCATCGATCAATTCTTCGGTTACGGTGTTCGGATCGGCCATCAGCCACTCGAGGCGAGTGCGCACGCTGTCGCGGGTGGGGGCGTCGATGGCCTTTTTGGTGACGCTCTGCACCCGTGAATGGACATCGGCGCTCTCCTTCTTGGCCGCGTCGTCGTCGAGCAGAATTCCCGCACCGGTCGCGAAAACGATCTTGCCGATCCGGTCGGGGTGGGTTCTGGCGGTGTGCAGCGCGATCCAGCCCCCCAGGCTTTGACCGACCATATGGGCCTTCTCGATGCCGAGGGCATCGAGAAATCGCAGCAGATGGTCGGTGAACAGGGGCGCGTGGTAGGTGACGTCGAGCGGTTTGTCGGTGAATCCGTGGCCGATGGTATCGATGGCGTGCACACGCAGCCCCCTTTCGGCCAGCGGGACCACATTGTGCGCGAACCCTTCGATGTGACCGGTGAGACCACCGATCATGACGACGTGTTCGCCGATGTCACCGGCCTCGAGGGCGCGTGTGCGCCAGGGACCCGCGTGGTGGTAGCGCACTTGTGCGCCGAGTGTCGAAGTCCAAAAAGACATGCGATTACCTTTCGAAATGATGGATCACCCGAGCGTTGACTTGATCGGGCTGCTCGTAGTGCGGCCACTGTTTCGCGGCCTCGACCGTGAACAGCTCGGCGCCGGATATGTGGTCGGCCGCATCACGGAGCAGGTCGGTCGGCAGATGTGCGTGCTCGCCCCGGACGAACAGCACCGGCGCCGCGATGTCACGTAAGGCATGGGAGGTGATGACGTCGGTGTCGTTGTCCGCGGTGCGTACGGCCTTGTGGACGGCGCCTGCGCCGGGGAGGCGGTAGAGACGGCAGCGCAACTCGACCATCTCATCGTCACAGGAGCCAGGATCGTGCAGTAACTGCGCGAAACGCAGGCGTACGTTCTCTGCGGTGGGGTTATCGAAAGCCTGTCCGCCTGCACTGCTGGCTTGGCGGACACGCGGGTCATCGAGCCGTTCGGATTGCCGCTGTAGACCTGCCGGTTCGATCAACACCATCCGGCCGAACCTGCCGGGACGCTCGAGAGACGACAGCATGGCTGTCCAGGCGCCCAGAGATTGAGCCACGACATCGAAGCCGCGCCCATCGTCGAGCAGGTCGATGACGTGGTTGGCGTGCCGGGTGATCTCACCTATGTCGTAGGTGGTTCCCGCGTGGGCGGTCAGTCCGTGGCCGAGCAGGTCGAACGCGACCACTTCGGAATGTGTAGAAAGGGCGGCTACGTTGCGGTGGAAGCTCTCCAGATGTCCACCGCGCCCGTGCAGCAGCAGGACGGGACGTCTATCGGTGGGTCCTGGTGTGGTGACCACCCGGGTACGAATGCCCGCAGCGTCGATGAAGCGCAGATGGGAGTTCAGGTAGGTAGACCACAGTGTCACGTGAGATGTTCTTCCAGGAAGGCCAGTGCGCGTTTCCAGGTCAGCTCTGCGGCGGCCGGATCGTGGTTCGGATGGGTGTCGTCGTGGTAGGCGTGACCCGCCCCGGCATACCGGTAGAACTGCGCACCACGTGCCGCAGTGGCGGCTGCGGCTTCCAGTGCGTCGATTTGATCGGTCGGGATCGCCGTATCGGCGCCGCCGAAGTGGAATTGCACTGGTGCTCTCATCTGCGCGAGCAGCGGCAGTCGGGACTGCGGCTGCCCGGTGACGGTGTATTCGGCAGGCAGAACCGGGATCCCGTACAGCGAGATGATCGCCGCGAGGTCACCGGTCTGCGCGCCCCAGGCGAGCACGGTGCCGCCCCCGAGACAGAATCCCAGCGCGGCGGCGCGATGCGGGTCTCCGACAGTGAGTCGGCGGGCGAATTCCAGTCCTGCTTGCAGATCCGGGACCGCTCGGTCGTCGCAGGCGGCACGGAAGGCCAGCGACCGTCGTTCGGTGGCGCTGTCGAAATTTTGTGGCGGCATTCCCCCTATCCGACTGAACAAGTCCACGGTGAGGCTGACGTATCCGGCGCTGGCAATCCGGCGTGTGACGTCTTTGCGGTGGTCGGTCACACCGAGGTTCTCGTGCGCGGTGATGACGATGGGATACCGTCCGTGCTTGTTCGGTATCGCAAGGTATCCGCGTACCAGATCTGGGCCGGAGGGGAAGTGGACCCACCCCGATAGGGTGCCGTCGTCGTTGCTGGTGAGATTGATTTTCATAGCGATTTCCTCCTTCGTCCGTGGGAGTGGTTGTCTGCGGACGGCGTGATCGTGGCGGCGAGATCGGTGAGCATGGCGCCGATCTCGGCCAGCCGGGTCTTGGCTCCGCGTGCGGTCGGGACGATGACGGCGACCGCTCCGAGGGGTCTTCCGCCTGCCGAGACCGGGACCGCGACGCCTGAGACGTCAGGGATGTATTCGTTGTTGTCGGTGGCCCAGCCTCTGCGGCGGGCTTGGGCGACTTGCCGGTTGAGTGTGTCGAGGTCGATGACGGTGTCGGGGGTGCGCCGGACCAGATGAATCCGGGGGATCAGTGCGTCGGACTCCTCGACGTCCAGCCCTGACAGCACTGCCTTGCCGATACATCCGCTGGCCAACGCCGACCTTTTGCCCACCGGGGAGGCGACGCTGAGCGGGTGGACCGAATCGACCCTGCGCATGATCACCACGGAGTTGTCGATCCAGTTCACGCCCGCGACGAGGATTGTCTCGCCGGTGCTGTCGGCGACGGCGCGCACCGTGTCGGCGGTCAAACCGATCAACGGGCTGGAGTTCGACACCAGTCCACCGAGTTCGAGCAGGCGTGTGCCGAGAGCGTAGGTGCCCCAGTCGTCCTGGCGCAGCAGTCCGCGTTCGACCAGTGTGCGGGCGAGGCGGTGGGTGCTCGACAGGGGAAGACCGACGGTGTCGGCCAGCTCGCTCAACGACAGCTCCGGGTGTGCGGCGTTGAATGCCAACAGGATGTCGATCGCGCGATTGACCGATTGCACAGGGGGTGGGCTGGATCCGCGAGTTTCCGGCATGGTTGCCTCTCAGCCGCAGTAGGAGGGCGCGTCGGTGAGGTTGTTCCTGGTGACCACGGTGGTCGGGATCTGATCGATCACGGGCTTGTCCTGGGGTGTGACCAGTAGTTCGGTCACCGTGCGCAAGGCTTTGACGCCGAGTTCGTAGGGCGAGCTCGCTACCACCATGGAGAACTTGCCCTGCTCGACGGCTCGCAAGCCTTGTTCGGTTCCGCCGTTGGTGACGATCTTGATGTCGGATCGGCCCGCGTTCTCGAACGCCGTCAGCACCCCGAAAGCCATCTCCTCGTTCGGCACGAACACGTAGCGCACCCGGGGCTGGGATTGCAGTAGGTTCTCCGCCACTTCCTGCGCCTTCGCCCGCTGGAAGTTGCCGGGCTGTTCGAACACGACCGTGGCCGTGTTCGCGAGTTGGGACTTGAACCCTTTGATGAACAGATCCGAGGCAGCTCCCGGGGTACCTGCCACGATCGCGACGTCGGTCCGTTGACCGGCGGCGTCCTCGTTGATCCACACCGCGGCCTTCTTCCCGGTGGTCAGGACATCGGAGAGTTCGGCCCCGGCGACCTGATCCATGTTCGGGCCCCCGACCGAGGTGAGGAAGATCGGTATGCCGGCGGCATTCGCTTTCGCGACGGCGCCGGTGAGCGAGTCGACGTTGACCGTCTGCAGGACGATGGCGTCGACCTGACGCACGATCATGTCCTCGACATTGGACTGCTCTTTCACCGGATCGTGGGCGGAGTTGGCGGTGACCAGATTCAGGGACGCGGTACTCGCCTGATCGCGCATGCCGGCTTCGAGGCAGCGATGGAACTCGAGGTTGTCTGCATTGACGAAGCCGACGGTCCGGGCGCCGTTGCCTGCGGTTCCGCCGCAGGCGCTGAGTGCGCCTGCGAGGGTTATAGCCAGACAAGCGGTGGTGACCGTCCGGACGGTGGAACGGAGGGTGTTCATAGAAGCTCTTCTTTCCAGCGGTGTTCGGGTTCAGTGGGATTCGCGGTGTCGGAACCGGTTCGCGATGGCCGCGACGAGGAGCACTGCACCGACGGACACCGGGTGGTAGAAGGAGTCGATTTGGAGCAGGTTGATGCCATTTGCGACCACGCCCAGCAGCAGCACTCCCAGGACGGTTCCGACGACCGTGGCGCTGCCCCCGTGCAGGGCGGTGCCGCCGATGACGACGGCGGCCACCACGGTCAGTTCCAGGTACAGGCCGGCGGTACCGGGGCTGGCCGCGCCCAATCGCGACAGCAGCATGATTCCGGCAACACCGGCGAGCACTCCATTGAGTACGTACAGCGCGACGGTGTGCCGCACGACCGGGATGCCGGCCAGGCGCGCCGCTACCGAGTTGCCGCCGATAGCGAGGGCGTCGCGACCGAACCGGGTCCAGCGCAGCAGCACACCGGCACCGGCGCAGACCGCGATCGCGATGATCAGTAGGTACGGGATACCCGCGATTTCCCCGGTGCCCAGCCACGACAAACCACCGCTGATAGAGATGCTCTGGCCGTGCATCGTGATGAGCGCGACACCATCGAGGATCGTCGCGGTCGCTAGCGTTGTCACGAACGGCGCAACCTTGAAATAGGTGATGACCAGGCCGTTCACCAGGCCGAACAGGGCCCCCAGCAGAATGCCGCCCACCGAGGCGACCAGCACGCTCGAGCCGGCATCGATCAGCTTGGCGACGACCGCGACCACCACCGCGACCTGGCTGCCCAGGGAGAAGTCCAGCCCGCCGGAGGCCATCAGGGTGGTCAACCCGGCAGCGAGAACCGCGATCACGGCGACCTGTCTCAGCACATTGACAAGATTCGGTCCGGTGGCGAAGACATCGGTCTGTACGGCCAGGAAGGCGCAGGTGACCAGTAGTACGGTGACCAGCCCGAAGTGTTTCGAGACAGCTGCTGGGATCCGCGGTGTCGGTGGGGCTGAGACCAGCGTCGCAGCGGTCATCGGGTACCTCCCAGGAGAAGATGGGTGAGTTCGGAATGGGTGATGGTCTCGGCTCGGACCTCAGCCACGAAGTGGCCCTGCCGGATGACGAGGATGCGGTCCGCCAGGCGGAGTACCTCATCGATATCGGAACTCGCGATCAGGATCGCGATGTCCCGGCGGGCCAGATCGTCGACGAGTGTGTGGATTTCGGACTTGGCACTGACATCGACACCTGCTGTCGGCTCTTCCAGCAGGCACGCTGTCAGGTCGGTGCCGGACAGCCATTTCGCCAGCAGCACCTTCTGCTGGTTCCCGCCGGACAACGAGACCACGGCAGGATCGGAGTGCAAACTGACCACTCCGAAGCGCTCTCGGGCGTCCGCGGCGCGCTGCCGCAGCCGCGTCCAGTTGATGATCGGGCGGCGGGCGGTCGGATCGAGGGCGGTGATGTTCTCGCCGACGCTCAGTTCCGGGACCAGTCCCTGCCCGAGGCGGTCACCGGTTACGCAACGCAGTCCGCTGCGCAGGGTTTCTGCGACTCGGTCAGGCCGAATCGTTCTGTCCGCCAGCGTGACCGAGCCACTGTATCCACCTCGCAGACCGCTGAGGAACGGGAAGAGTTCTTCTTGCCCGTCACCTGCGGGGCCCAGAATCGCCACGACTTCTCCGGCCCCGACTGTGATATCGAGCGCCTTCAGACGGCCGGGACGAGCCAGACCGCGGATAGCCAGTACAGGCTCGTGAGCGCGCAGCTCACGAGCCGGGCGCTCGTTGACAACGGCAGTGCCCACCATTGCCTCGACGATCTCGCCGCTGGTCAGCTCCCCGGTTGGCGCGGACAGCACGACGCGGCCGTCGCGCAGTGCGGTCACATGGTCGCTGACTCTCATCACCTCGTCGAGATGATGAGAGATGTACACGATGCTCATCCGGTCGGTAAGGCCGCGCACCAGCCGGTGAATCAGGGCCGCGTCGTGCCCGCCGAGGGTGGCGGTCGGCTCATCGAGGACGAGAACGCGTCCACCCTGATGGGTTTCCCTGGCGATTTCCACGAGAGTCTGCTGGCCTGGACCCAGGGTATCCACCGTGACGTGTGGGTCGATGTCGAGTTCGAGGTCGTCGAGCATCCGACGCGCGGTGGCAGTGACCTCGCTCCACGAGACCACGCCGCGGCGGCGGGGCAACCTCCCCAATTGCAAATTTTCCGCCACACTCAGCGATGGCACCAGGGTGCGCTTCTGGTAGACGGTCGCAATTCCTGCGGCACGGGCCGCGCGAGGTCCGCCATGCGATACCTGCTTGCCGCTGATGCGGATGACTCCCACATCCGGTGCGATCGCGCCGGACAGGACCCGGATCAAGGTTGACTTGCCGGCTCCGTTCATGCCCAGCAGGGCATGAACGACGCCGCGGCCGACCCGGAAGTCCACACCGTCCAACGCGCGCGCACCGCCGAAAGATTTCACGATGCCGGTCATCTCGAGGGCAAAGGATTGCTCGTCCCCGGAGAGCCCGACAGGTGCGGCAAGGTCGTAGGTCATGGTTTCGTCTTTCACTGGCCCGGCCATCTCAGCCTCCGGCGTACTGTGCCGCGGAGGTCGGCTGCCGGTGGGTGTACAGCTGGCCGTGCGGAATCCCCAGCAATACGAGCAGGTTCCGCAGCGCGACCGGATTCATGCCTTGGGCGAGCAGCAAATGCGCGTCCAGTTCGGCGACCGCGGTCCTTTCGTGGGGGGCGAGGTCGTAGTCGGCGAGCACCTGGCGCGGATCGGTGCGGTAGCTGTCCAGCAGGCCCTCGACATGCTCGAGGTCCCAGGCCAGCTTGGTCAGTCCGAGCACACTCATGCGCCGACCTCCATGTGCACGACGCCGATCCCGATGGCCCAGTCGGGCATGGGCGCGTACCCGAGCACCGTCGCTGTCCCGCCGGCGCAGCTCTGCGCTGTCAGCCAGGTGCGGATTTCGAGGGCGCCGTTGCCTGCCTGTTCGAGGATTTCGGCGTCGCTGAGCGCGAGCACGTCATCGAGACAGCCGCGTTCGAGGCGGGCGAGGAACTCCTGGTCCCAGGCCTGGTTTATCTTGCCGAACTCCGGCAACCCGACCCAGTGCGATACCCCTCCGGTGGCGACCACCGCGACGGCCGTGTTGCCTGGCAGTGCCTCGATGGCGGAGCGCAGCGCCAGGCCGAGATCACGGCACCGGGTCAGCGAGGGCAGTGGCGGGGTATTGCAGTTGACGAAGAAAGGGACCACCGCGCGCTGTTGCAGACCGAGCCGCAGGATCGGAACCATGAACGAGTGGTCCAGGTTCATCTCCATGGCTTTTGCCACGTCGAAGTCGTCCGCGACCAGGCTCGCGTGCAGTGCGTCGGCGGTCACCGGTTCTCCGGCGACCTCGCCGCCCGGGTTGCCGAACTCCCCCCAGGCAGGAAATCGTTCGGCTGAACCCAGACAGAAGATCGGATAGTGCTCGAGGCCGAAGGTTTCGTAGTGATCGGTGGCGATGATGACAACGACGTCGGGGTCAGCGTTCGCGATATCGGCGACCATACGTTCCCAGGCCGCATTCAGGACTTCGACGCGGTCCGGGTGGGCGCCCGGATTCTTGATGATGGCGCCGACGTGAGAGGTTGCGCCCGCGTAGACCAGCCGGCCCATCAGAGCTTCACCTCCACGTCGTGCACGCGGTCAGAGCCCCGCCGGGCGACATCGGTCGACAGCAGCGATCCGCACGCAGGGCAGGCGTACCGGCGCACCTCGAGTACGTCCGACAGCCGAGTTGCGAGGCTGACCTGGTGCACATCATGTTCGATCTGCTCGCCGGCACGGGCGCGCCAGGGGTGTGTGGATTCCGAGAGCACATGGCCGCAGCGGCAGGCGCTGTAACCGATGTTGTCCTCGGCGCGCAGCAGTTGCAGCGCCGACCCGAGCGGTCCGACTCTTGTCAGCTCGCCGGACGGACGCGGAATGTCGGCGACGGCGCGCGGCCAGGCACGCCGCTGCTCCCTCAGCGCGTGGCGCTTCGACTCCGATGCCTCTACATCGATCTGGCCGGTATCGGTGAGGACGATTCCGTACAGTCGCTGGGCGGCGTCTGCGGAAACCGCCCCCGAGCGCAGGTCCTCGGCGAGCGCGCCGATCGATCGGGCCAACGGGTCGCCCCAGCCGCCGCCGGACTGGTGAATGGTCGACAGCACGTCTCCGTCGGACACCGCGAATGCGCCTTGGCGGCCGTGCATGGATGGTCGCTCGCCCGCGATACGGTCGACGTCGCTGACATGGAGTCCGCGAGCGAACTGGTCGAGCACGTCAGTGCCGACGATCAGATCCCGGATGTTCTGAGTGCCGGGATAGCCGCCGAAGATGCCGGTCGAGTTCGGCGCTTCCCAGCCGTGGCCGTTGCACATCGCCTTCAGCCCAGTGCCGCGGTGTACGAGGAAAGTCGAGCCCATACTCTGGCCGCCACGGAACTCGCCGGCGCCACCACTGTCGGTGACCAGACCACGCCGCAGATAGAGCAGTGGGGTTTCCAGTTCCATGTCCTCGGCATTCGAGATCCGCTGCCGCTCGATGTTGTGCTGGCCCTGAGTCCAGACCCCGTCGCGGTGGTTGTAGGCGCCGCCGCCGGTGGCCAGGCAGTCCAGGATCACATGGGTGAACGGGTCACCATGCGCGTTGTTTCCGCTGAGCACGAATTGGTCCGGGCCCCCCGCTGGGGCGGCCTGCGCCTCGCCCATCAACTCGTCGGAGCACGCCACCAACTTAGATAGCGCCTCTACGGCGGTCATCTCTACCAACCAGCCCGCCTCGAGCGCTCCCCCGGATACCGCTGCCGGACGTTTGGCGTTGCAGATCAGCCCCTCGGGCGCGTATACGTCGACCGGGCGGAACAGCCCTTCGTTCCATGGCGCGTCGTAGGCAAGAGTGGGCAACAACGCGGCGTTGATGCCGGCCATCAGCCCCGAGGAGGTGCAGTTGATGTAGCCCTCGACCTGCGGCGAGGAGCCCGAGTAGTCGAAGCGCAACTTGTCACCGGTCTTCGTCATGACCAGGTCGACGTGATAGACCTCGTTCAGTCCGCCGTCGTTGTCGAGATAGGCGGTACTGCGGACCGTCGCGTCGGGCAGTTCGCGCAGCCGGTTTCGCAGCCTGCGATCGGACAAGTCGATCAACCCGGCCATCACGGCCTTGACCGTGTCCACGCCGTAGCGCTCGGCCAGTTGGGTCATCGCCCGAACGGCGGTGTTGTTGGCTGCGATGAGACCTCGCAGATCGAGGTTCACCGCGGGAGCAGCGCGGGTGTGGGCCATGATGAGGTTCCACACATCGGAACGGATACGGCCGTCCTCCACCAGCTTGGTGGGAGTGAGCTGCAACCCTTCCTGGTAGCACTCGGTGGCGTCGTTGCAGAAGCTGCCCGGCCGTGAACCGCCCACATCCGGCATGTGACACATGGCGCCGGCCCAGGCCAGCAATTCGCCCTCGAAGAAGATCGGCGCGACGACGCCCATGTCTTGGGCGTGAATCGCCCCTTTCCACGGATTGTTGACGACGAACATGTCGCCGGGGTGAATGCCCGGGTCCTGTTCGCAGTCCTCGATCACGTGACGTGTGATCAGTGCCATTGACGCCGAGTGCAGCAAGATGGTGCGTCCCATCGCTGCCACCGATCCATCAGGAAGATAGAGTCCGACATTGAAGTCGTTGGCGTTGACGACGTGTGGCGATCCGGAGATCGCGGCCAGGGTGGCCCCCTGTTCGTCGGTGATCGCCAGCAGTCGATGACGGATCACCTCGAAGGTGACCGGATCCACCTCGAACGCGGGCGCGGTGGCGGTATCGGAAGCGGAGACGGTGGCCATCAGTTTCCCTTGCAGTTGATGATGATGTTGACGTCGCCGTCGACGGCGAGTTCTTGACCCGGGCCGATTACGATCGTGGTGCCCTCGAACTCGAGAACGGCAGGCCCGATCAATTCGGCGCCCGGACCGACCTGTTCACCGCGGAACACTGGGACCTCCACCCGGCCGACCTCGGCGAAGACGACCTCGCGGGCGCCGATGCGGGCCGCGTCGAGGTCACCGGTGGCGACCGGCGCAGCGGGGGTCAGTGCTTCGATCGAGACGCGGCCCTCGACCCGCAGAGTGTTCAACTCGAGGCCGGCGCTACGCAGGGCGGTGCCCGTGCCGTAGATGCGTTCGTAGGTTTGAAAGAACTCCTCGATGACCGAACGCATGACATCGACGCTGACCCGGCCCTGCGGCAATACGACCGGCAGTTCGTGAGTCTGGCGACGGAACTTCAGATGCACCGAGCGCACAAATCGCGCATCCGGGCTGTCATCGAGGTCCGTGAGTACCCGGGCCGTGAGATCGTCGAGGCTGATGTTCAGCCGGTCGAGGTCGAACTCGGTAGCCGCGTCCGGCGCACCGGGCGCGGTGCGCTGCAGGTCGGTGGCCTGCAGCGCACGGAACCGGTCGGCGGTGACGGTTCCGTAGGCCGAATGCACGGTGGAGGTCGGCGGCACCACCAGAATGTTGATGCCCGCGGCCTGGGTGTAAGAGCAGGCGTGGGTGGGTCCCGCCCCACCGTAGGCGAACACGGCGAAGTCTCTCGGATCGCGGCCTTGCTCGACGGTCACCTTACGCAGCAGGTCGGCCATCTGGTTGTCGGCCACGGTGCGGATACCCAGTGCCGCGTCCTCCACGCTCATGCCGAGAGGTTCGGCGATGTGGACGCGAATCGCTTCTTCGGCCAGTGCCCGGTCGAGCTTCATACGGCCGCCGAGGAAATAGCCGGGGTCGATGATGCCGAGCACGACATCGGCGTCGGTGACGGTGGGGCGCGCACCACCGCGGCCGTAGCACGCCGGACCGGGGACCGAACCTGCGCTCTCCGGGCCTACGACGAGCGCACCGACCTCGTCGACCCAGGCGATCGAGCCACCTCCGGCACCGATCGCGGTGACCTTGATCCGTGGGATGGACAGGTGGTAGTTGCCGACCTCGCTCTGCCGCTCGACGAGCGGCTCGCCGTCCAGGATGAGCCCGACGTCGAAGCTGGTGCCCCCCATGTCGCTGGTGATCGCGTTGGCGTAGCCGAGCGCTTTGGCCAGTTTGGCCGTGGCCAGGACGCCGCCGGCCGGACCGGAGGTGAGCAGTGATGCAGAACGGCGCGCCGCATCCGAGGCCCGCATCACCCCGCCACCGGAATCCATGACCGACAGTTCGCCCTGGAAGCCTGCCTGATGCAGACGACTTTCCAGATTCTCCATATAGTCACGGATAACCGGGCCGAGGTACGAGTTGATGACCGTCGTCGCGGTGCGCTCGTACTCGCCGATGACCGGCGCGGCCTCGTGCGAGAGCGTGAGGTAGACCTCGGGCCACTCCTGCTCGACGATCTCGAGAATTCGCAACTCGTGGGTCGGATCGAGGAAGGACCAGAGGAACGAGGCCGCGAGCGCCTCTACGCCGCTGTCGCGGAGTCGGCGCAGCGCCGAGCGGACCTCAGCGTCGTTCAACCGCAGCAATACCGCTCCCGAAGCGTCGACACGCTCGGGCAATTCGATGATGTCCTCGCGGGCGACGATGGGGTCGGGATTGCGACGTCGGCTGTAGTGACCAGTCGCCGCGCCCATACCGACCCAGGAGGTCATGCTGCGCTGGATCAGCATCGTGTCCGCGAATCCGGCCGTGGTAAGCAAGCCGGTGCGAGTCCCCTTGCGCTCGATGAGAGCGTTCGTCGCCGCTGTCGTGCCGTGCGCGAAGTAGCGGATCTGCGCGGCGAATTGGTCCAAGGGCTTTCCCACGGAATCCGCGGCCAGCTCGAGGGCGTTGATGATGCCCTGCGAACGATCGTGCGGAGTGGTGGGCGACTTGAACAAGCGCGGGCGATGCCCCGGCTCCAGCAGGACGAGATCGGTGAACGTACCGCCGATATCGGTACCGACGAGGTACTCGCTCGGCGCGGTCATTGATGAAGTCAAGGCTCTGTCTCTCTTCGCTATGGACTGTGACCTAGCTTTCAGATCAACAGGGAAGAGATGCAACGCTCATTCCATCATACGGAAAGTTGTTGGGAAGATTTTCATACAGCAGCAACTCTGGTTCTGAGCAAAAAATGGCCTTCAACTCATCAGATACGTGCCCCGTGTACGACTGGCAAATAGGTGGGCACTCGATCTGCCAAAGAAGGCGTAGCAAACAAGAATCGAATCCATCGGCCAGCACTCAGCTGGAGAGGTAGATTCATTGCTATCAGCTATCAGAAGTCGCGGCTTGCGGGCCTCGATTCGCACCACCGCCTGGAACGAGTCACGAGCCCGAGAGTGCCGGTCGAGATGCCACAGTTCACTCGCGAGGATCGCGGCGGACCTCCGCCTCATGCCCGCCCAGCGTGCCGTAACGCAACCACCGCAGGGACCGGTTGTAGACCGTTTTCCACGAGCCGCACCCTTCACGCAGATCCCGCCACATGACCCCGGTCTTGGCCGTATACAGGCCGACCACGATCTCTATTAGCGCCCACCGCAGCCGCGGCGCGACAAGATGGCCCGCGGCTCAGCCGCCAGGGAGGCGTCTTGGCGCCACACATGGCCGCAGCCGCCGGATCGGTGCCGCGGGCAATGGTGAGTCACGGTGTAGGCCTCGGCGAGGAACGTGGACCCGGCGGTCGAGCTGGTCACCGCGGCGAGTTCCCTTCCTGCCCGCGCACGTCGAACGGGGTGGCATCGGGCAAGGTGTGCAGCATCGTGGTCATCCGGTAGGAGAAGTGCTGGGCCTTCCACACACGGCTGAGCGCCCACTCACTGTAGGTCGCTAGGGGCGCAATGGCGTTTGCCGCGAGCGCGCGTTCGAGTTCCTCGGCAAGCACCTGCACGTCGGCGAGGGCCAGGTTGAGGCCCTTCGCCGGTCGGTGGGCCGGGCGTGCGCAGCGTCACCTGCCAGCACCAGCCTGCCGTGGTGCAACGGCTGCTGCACGAAGCTGCGGAACGGCAGCACGGATTTCGCGGTAGATCGTGCCCTCGACGAGTTCGTGGCCGTTGGCGCAGACGCGGGCCTGCAACTCCTCCCGGATCCGGTCGTGCGGCCAATCGCCGACGTTCTCCGATGGGTCGCACTGGAAGTACATGCGCTGCAGGGTGTCCGTGCGCTGGCTGATCAGGGCGAAGCCGCGCGGGGAGTGGTTGTAGGTCAGGTCTGGCGCGCTCGGCGGCGTTTCGGCGAGGATGCCGAACCAGGCGAAGGGGTGCTCGCGGAAGTACTGGCTGCGCCGGTCGGCGGGCACCTGATGGCGGCACAGGCTGCGGGAGCCGTCCGCGCCGACCAGGAAGTCGGCGCGGATCTCATGGGCGGTCCCGTCGACGTCGGCGAACTGCAGGACCGGGGAATCGGTGGTCAAGTCGTCGACCGAGACGGCGGTGACGCTCGACTTCCGCTCAGCGGAATCGAAGTCAATCGGTGAGTGGCCCCGGGACGCTGCGCCCTATACCTCGCGCGGCCACCTGCAACGCGCTGACCAGCCGCGCCTGGTCCCGCTCGAGGCTTGACACGACAACACCCAGGGCGGCTACCACCTCGCCGCCCGCACGAATCGGCACCGCGACCGAGCAGGCGCCGAGGCTCATTTCCTCGACCGTGGTCGCGTAGTCCTCCTCGCGGACCCGTTCGAGCTGGCGGCTCAGCGCGCCGGGCTGAGTGATCGTGTACCGGGTGATCCTGGACAGATCACCGGACACCGCCGACTGGATTTCCGCGGGGGCGTGCGTCAACAGCACCTTGCCGACCGCCGTGGCGTGCAGGGGTAGCCGTGAGCCGATGGTGCTGACCACCGGCACCGAGGCATGGCCGGACAGCCGATCGATGTAGAGCACCCGCACACCGTCACGCACCGCCAGGTGCACCGTCGCCAGCGTCGCACCGTAGAGATCGTGCAGGTACGGCGAGGCGATCTGACGCAGTCCTGATTGCACCGGGGCAAGCAACCCGACATCCCACAACCTGCGCCCGATCACGTAGTTCCCGGACTCGGTCCGGCTCAACGCACCCCACGCGATCAGCTCCCCGACCAACCGGTGTGCGGTCGGCAACGGCATCGCGGCGCGCGCAGCGAGCTCGGTGAGTGTGAGACGCCGATGGCGCTGGTCGAAGGCGGCCAGCAGCGCCAGCGCGCGGCTCGTCACCGAGAGACCCTGCCCGGTGGAGTTGCCTGCCATGGGAACAGCCTTCCGCCCAGCGGAACCAGACGCAAGTCAAGAGCCGCGGTCCGGACATATGGTTCGGCCGTGACCCAGACCAAGCAGCCGCCCTCCGCGCCGCTGACCGGCCCGGATTCGGCGTCGGCGAGCCAAGCCGAGATCAGCGCCGAGATGGCCGCGATCAGCGCGAACTACACCGGGGCCATCGAAACCCAGCCGCGACTGGACTACTCGCCTTACCGCAGCAGCCTGCTGCGGCACCCGACGAAGGATCCGCACCACGCCGATCCGGAAACCGTCGAGCTGTTCGCGCCGGTGTTCGGTCACCGCGATGTCGCACGACTGGAGTCGGATCTGACCATCCAGGACGGCGGTGAGCCGCTCGGTGAGCGGATCGTGGTGACCGGGCGGGTGCTCGACGGTGACGGTCGTCCGGTGCGCAATCAGCTAGTGGAGATCTGGCAGGCCAACGCCACCGGGCGCTACATCCACAAACGCGATCAGCATCCGGCACCGCTGGACCCGAATTTCACCGGCGTCGGCCGCACCCTCACCGACGACCACGGCAACTACACCTTCACCACCATAAAGCCCGGCCCCTACCCGTGGAAGAACCATCACAACGCCTGGCGGCCCGCGCACATCCACTTCTCGCTGTTCGGCACCGATTTCACCCAGCGCCTGATCACACAGATGTATTTTCCCGGCGACCCGCTGTTCGCCCTCGACCCGATCTTCCAATCGATCATGGATCCGGCTGCTCGCGCCCGGCTCGTCGCGACCTATGACCACGACGTGACCCGCCACGAATGGGCCACCGGGTACCGCTGGGACATCGTGCTCACCGGCAGCCACCGCACCCCGACCGAGGACGCCGTATGAGCACCCTTGCACCCACGCCGGGCCAGACCGTCGGCCCGTTCTTCGGTTACGCGCTGCCCTTCGACGGCGGACCCGAACTGGTCCCGGTCGGCCATCCGGATGCGATCCGGTTGCACGGCACCGTGTTCGACGGCGCCGGGCAGGTGGTCCCCGATGCGCTCATCGAACTGTGGCAGGCCGACGAGACCGGCGCGGTTGCCCAGGTCGAGGGGTCGCGGGCCCGAGACGGCTGGACCTTCACCGGTTTCGGTCGAGCACCGGTCGATGACACCGGGCACTACAGTTTCACGACGCTTCGTCCCGGTCCGACCGAGTCAGGTCGCGCGGCGTTCTTCGCGATCACGGTGTTCGCGCGTGGACTGCTGCATCGCCTGTTCACCCGGGCCTACCTGCCACTCGCAAAGGACGCGGCCGCCGCCGACCCCCTCCTGTCCACCGTGGCCGAAGACCGGCGAGCCACGCTGATCGCCCGGCCCGACGATCACGGCTTCGTTTTCGACATCAGGCTGCAGGGCCCCGGCGAGACGGTCTTCATCGAATACGGAGCACGCTGATGCCCGCGCTGCTGTGGCCGGGCGACGATCGAGCGGGAGACCATCTCTCCGACATAGCCGTGGTCCGAGCAATGATCGAGGTCGAAACGGCTTGGCTGGCAGCTCTCGCGGAGGCGGGAATCGTCCCGACGGAGGCGGCGATCGACCTGGCAGGGCTGGTCGGTGCCATCGACCCCGACGCGCTGGCCGCGGCGGCTGAGGCGGGCGGCAATCCGGTGATCCCGCTGGTGAATCTGCTACGGGAGCGGCTCTCCGACACCAACCCCGACGCCGCACGTTGGCTTCACCGCGGCCTGACCAGTCAGGACGTGCTCGACACCGCGCTCGTGCTCGGCCTTCGTGGGAGCGCCGACGCTGTGCTCGCGCGAATCGACAGACAGGTCGACGCGTTGGCCGGCCTCGCCGACCGGCACCGCGCCGACCCGATGGCCGGCCGTACACTCACCCAGCACGCCGTCCCGGTCACCTTCGGGCTCATGGCGGCCCAGTGGCTGTACGGGGTGCTTGAGGCCCGCGACGATCTGCGCGATGCGCGCGACCGGCTGCCGGTCCAGATCGGCGGCGCGGCGGGAACTCTCGCCGCGCCGACCGAACTTGTGCGGCTCGCCGAGGGCCGGGGTGACGCGATCGCACTGGCGCGCGCCACGGCCGCCCGGCTCGACCTACCCTGGGCGCCGCCGTGGCACACCGTCCGCGCGCCGCTCACCCGCTTTGCTGATGCCCTGACCCGAGCGCTCGATGCCTGGGGTCACGTCGCGGCCGACGTGCTGGTGCGCGCACGCCCCGAGATCGCCGAACTCGCCGAACCACCAGGGAACGGGCGCGGTGGATCTTCGACGATGCCACAGAAGGCCAACCCGATCCTGTCCGTGCTGATCCGCCGTGCCGCCCTGACCGCACCCGGCCTCGCCGCCCAGCTGCACCTCGCCGCCGGATCGGCCGTCGATGAGCGCCCCGACGGTGCGTGGCACACCGAGTGGATGCCGCTGGTGCAGCTCGCCCGTAACGCGCTCACCGCCGCCGACCAAACGGCAGAACTGCTGGAAGGGCTGCATGTCGACACCGGCCGCATGGTCCGGCTCGTGCTGTCCGCCGCCTCCGGCCTGCTCGCCGAACAGCGCAGTCTCGCCGGTCTGGTCGACAGTTCCTCCGAACCGGACTTCGACCCGAGCAACTACCTCGGCAGTACTGACGCGCTGATCGACGAGATTCTCGGCCGTGCCCGAGATGGCGCCCGCACCCGTTCCGAAGGAGCATGATGACGATCCCGACCGTCACCGGCGTACAGCTGAGTGGTTCCGCCGCCCTGCCGCTGCTGGTCTGCGGCCCGTCACTGGGTACCTCGGCCGTCGCCCTCTGGTCGGCCACGGCTGAACTGCTGGGCGACCACTTCCATGTCGTGGGGTGGGACCTACCCGGTCACGGGAGCAACCACGCCGAGGTGACCGGCGGATTCACCATGGCCGAACTCGCCGACGGCGTGCAGGCGTTCGTCGATAGAGTGCTCGCCGAGCGAGGCGAACCCAGCGGCGGCTTCCACTACGCGGGCGACTCGGTCGGTGGTGCGGTGGGCCTGCAGCTGCTCCTCGATCACCCAGGCCGGATCGTCACCGCCATCCTTGCCTGCACCGCGGCCCGCATCGGCGACGAGGCGATGTGGCGGGACCGGGCCACGCTGGTCCGCTCCGCAGGAACCTCGGTGATGGCCGACGACTCGGCCCAACGCTGGTTCGCCCCCGGTTTCGTCGACGAGCACCCCGCCGTCGCTGCTGCGTTGCTGCATTCGCTCGCCGATGCCGACGCGGCCGGATACGCCGCGGTCTGCGATGCGCTGGCGATCTTCGACGTGCGTGCCGACCTCGCCCGGATCGACACTCCGATCCTCGCGCTCGCCGGTGCTTACGATCTCGCCACCACGGTCGCCGCTATGGCTGAGATGGCGCACGGCGTAAGCGACGGTCGCCTGGTGGTCCTCGAGCGGGTCGGGCATCTTGCACCCGCAGAAGCCCCCGTCGACACCGCCCGCGCCATTCGCCAGGCGGTCGGTTTTGCTTCCGATCCGGAGGCTGACTTCATTGCCGAACCCCGTCACGTGACGGCGCGAGCACGCCCGGCCAACGGGCCAGGTACTGCGAAAGACGCCGAGCCGCAGAGGTTCACGGTGGCCGAGCGGCGAGCGGCGGGCATGGCCGTGCGCCGCGCCGTCCTCGGTTACGCACACGTCGACCGTGCTACCGCTGCCACGACCGACCTGACCCGTGAATTCCAGGAATTCATCACCGACTACGCGTGGGGCGGCATCTGGACCAGGCCAGGTCTGGACCGTCGGAGCCGGTCGATGATCGTACTCACTGCGCTCATCGCTCGCGGCCACCATGAGGAACTGGAGATGCACCTGCGTGCGGCCCGCACCAACGGCCTCACCGACGACGAGATCAAAGAAGTTCTCCTGCAGTGCGCGATCTACTGCGGCGTGCCGGATGCGAACACTGCCTTCCGCATCGCGCAGCAGACGCTGACCGGTGAACCCGATGGAAGGAATGCTTGATGACCGGTACTCCGCAGTCCTATGTGTACGACGCGGTGCGCACACCGTTCGCGCGGTTCGGCGGCGCGTTCGCCGAGACCCGTCCCGATGACCTCGCCGCCGCGACGTTGCGCGCGATCGTCGACCGTACCGGCCTCGACCCGGAGACGATCGATGAGGTCGTTCTCGGCAACGCGAACGGCGCGGGCGAGGAGAACCGCAACGTCGCCCGCATGGCCGCCCTGCTGGCAGGCCTGCCTGTCTCGGTGCCCGGCACCACGGTCAACCGGCTGTGCGGTTCGTCCCTGGACGCTGCAATGATCGGCTCGCGCATCATCGAGACCGGTGATGCCGACATCGTCCTCACCGGCGGTGTCGAGTCGATGACCCGCGCCCCGTGGGTACTGCCCAAGCCCTCGCGCGCCTACCCGGCAGCCAACGCTGAGCTGGTCTCCACCACCTTGGGTTGGCGGCTGGTCAATCCAGCGATGCCCACGGAGTGGACAGCCTCGCTCGGTGAGTGCAACGAAGAGCTGCGGGATATCCACGGTGTCTCCCGCGAGCGCCAGGACGAGTTCGCTGCCCGCTCCCACCAGCTCGCCCACGCAGCGTGGGAAGCCGGCTTCTACGACGATCTCGTCGTCGCCGTCCCGAGTACCGACTTGACCAGGGACGAGAGCATCCGACCCGATTCGACCGCGCACACCCTAGCCCAGCTGAAGCCTTCGTTCCGCAAGGACGGCACCATCACTGCGGGCAACGCCTCGCCACTGAGCGACGGCGCCTCAGCGGTACTACTCGGGTCAGCGGCCGCAGCCGACCGGATCGGCCGGAACCCACTGGCTCGCGTTGCCGGACGCGGCACCCACGCCGTCGAACCGCACCGATTCGGGTATGCGCCGGTCGAAGCCGCCGAGATGGCTCTCGCGCGGGTTGGCATCAGCTGGTCCGATGTCGGCGCGGTCGAGCTCAACGAGGCATTCTCAGTGCAGTCGCTGATCTGCGTCGACGCCTGGAAGATCGACCCGGAGATCGTCAACACCAAGGGCGGCGCTATCGCCCTCGGCCACCCGCTCGGCGCATCCGGCGGCCGCGTCCTTGGCACCCTCGCCGCCGCGATGCGCGCCGAGGGCCACCGCTGGGGTGTGGCCGCCATCTGTATCGGCGTCGGCCAAGGCCTAGCCGTCGTACTGGAGAACGAGGAGACCGCGTGACCATCACCCACTTGACCGACGCGGACGCCGCCGTCGCCGACATCCCTGACGGCGCGACGGTGCTGATCGGCGGGTTCGGCACCGCCGGGCAGCCGATGGAGCTCATCGACGCCCTGCGCCGACACGGCGCGAAAGACCTCACCGTGGTCAATAACAACGCGGGCAACGGCGACCACGGGCTGGCGGCATTGCTGGCCACCGGCAATGTGCGCAAGATCGTCTGTTCGTTTCCGCGCCAGCGCGATTCATGGGTCTTCGACGAGCTTTACCACTCCGGCCGGATCGAGCTCGAGGTGGTGCCCCAGGGCAATCTCGCCGAGCGGCTCCGCGCCGCGGGAGCGGGCATCGGCGCGTTCTTCACACCCACCGGTGTCGGCACCACCTTGGCCGAGGGTAAGGAGCACCGCACCATCGACGGCCGCGACTATGTGCTCGAGTACCCCATCTGCGGTGACTTCGCGTTGATCAAGGCACACCGCGCCGACCGCATGGGAAATCTCGTGTACCGCAAGACCGCTCGCAACTTCGGCCCGGTAATGGCTACCGCCTCGAGTACCACCATCGTCCAGGTCGTCGAGGTCGTCGAAACCAGCGCACTCGACCCGGAAAACATCGTCACCCCTGCCATCTTCGTGGACCGGGTCGTGCGCCTGGCCGCGCTGGCCGAGGAAGGAGCTGCAGGATGAGCCTCACAACGAGCATCGAACACGCCGACCGCGGACCGCTCGACAAGCACGAGCTCGCCGCGCTGATCGCCGCCGACATCCCGCACGGAGCGTTCGTCAATCTCGGCATCGGCCAACCCACAATGGTGGCCGACCATCTCACGCCCGAGCAGGGTGTCATCCTGCACACCGAAAACGGCATGCTCGGCATGGGCCGCGCCGCCGTCGGCGACGAGATCGACCCCGACCTGATCAACGCTGGCAAGGTCCCCGTCATCGAGACACCGGGCGCTTCCTACTTCCACCACGCCGACTCCTTCGCAATGATGCGCGGTGGCCACCTGGACGTGTGTGTGCTCGGCGCATTCCAGGTCTCGCGTACCGGCGACCTCGCCAACTGGCATACCGGTGCCCCAGACTCCATCCCGGCTGTCGGCGGCGCGATGGATCTGGCAATCGGAGCCAAGCAAGTCTTCGTCATGATGTCTCTGTTCAGCCCCGACGGCGGATCAAAGCTGGTGAACGAGTGCACCTACCCATTGACCGGGCGTCGCTGCGTCGGCCGAATCTACAGCGACTACGGGGTTTTCGAGGTGGGGCCCGATGGGGTGCGGGTGCGGTCGACCTACGGCATCTCGCTCGACGAGCTACGCGGCCGGACAGATTTCCCGCTAACGGCATGAGCCGCTGGCACCGGCCCGGACAGGACGGCGCGACGCCGGGCCTCCTTTATCGCAAGTCCATCGACAGCTTTGCGGCGCGGCATCGCCATTCCTGCCCGAGGCCTGTTTGGCGGCACTTCAGCACTCGCGACGATCTGCGCCGCGCGTCCACGAAGCTGGTCAATGCCACCTTCGCCGCGCGGGATCCGAACCGGTGAGGTCCCGGGACCGCCTACGCCTCGATTCGAGGAAATTCGGCGTTCGCGAACCTATGACCCAGTACCACCAGCGCCACGGAGAGTATGTGGTGATCGACCCCGATGCACTTCTTCATGGCTGCGAACTGTTCGGGGGGCAGGCCCGGTCCTCGGAATCTCTCTACCGGCGCATGGACGGCCCGGCGCAGTCCGCCCACACGGCGGCACTCGCATCGAGCAGGTCGACAGAAGGAGAACGCAATGAGCACCGAGCCGCGATTGCAGGATCTGTACGAGCAGAAGGCGGCGGACTGGTCGTGTCGAGAATCGGCGACGCCACGCGGCCATTCGCTCTTCGCGGCCGAACATGCTCATCACCACTCCTACAAGGGCGACGCATGACGACAGAAGCAGCGCGCAGATCACTCACACCGAGAATCGGACAGAAGTCGCTGCCAACAGCGGTGGATGGCGGCGGTCCGGATCTGGCGGATGCCACCTCCTCGCAGTATTCGTCCCGGTCTCCGGCCAGATCGTTGTCATCTCCGTCCACTGGGCGTGGCCGCCGTATCGACATCATCGCTGGCGACCTGCTCTCGTTGCGCAACGTCGTTGTTCTTACCCCCGAAGGCCGGGGAAGGTTCTGATGTCACTGGCTCGATCTCCCCGCCCCGCCGAACCCGATGCTCACCTACGCGTGATCACGGATAACCTGGTCGTCGAACTCCGCGGCTGTCGCAGTGCGGTGCGGAACTTTCTGCACAACTGGCTTTCCCATCCTCACCCCTCTATCACCGCCAGCGAGATCAGCGATGAGGTCCTCCCCCACCGACGAATGCCCTGCGAAACGCTGTGGCTGGACCCGTAGTCGAGCCACAGCCGACAGGTGTCAGAGCATCGACGGCATTTCTTCCCGTAACTCCGGCAGGCTGCAAGATCGGTGACATCGACAACCTGCACTCGGTATCAACTGGCGAGCCGTTGCTCGCCCATGCCGGATGTCCCGCCACCAACGCGCCGACAGTCCGCGGGTCGATAGAAGTGCAACTTGACCGGGGGGCGATCAACCTCCAAATGCCCGACGATCCCTGAGAGGTCAGAACATGGTGTTGGAGTTGTTGGAGGTGGGAGGAATGACCTGGAGGACGTCCCAATGCTCGACGATCCTGCCATTGCTATCGAAGCGGAAGATGTCGATGCCGGCGTATTCCTCGTCGGGCCAGGTTTGGTGGCAGTGCAGAATGACGTGGTCGCCGTCGGCGAAGGCGCGTTTGAACTCGACGTGCTTGCCGGGGTATTCGGCTGCCATCCGTTCGAAGTAGTCGATGAACGCCTGTTTGCCGTCAGCAACGTGGGGGTTGTGCTGAATGTAGGTGTCGCCGACGTAGCGGTCGATGGCCTCTGCTGGCCGACACTGATTGAACATCAGGTCGTAGAACGCCTCGGCGGTGGCTTTGTTGTTTCCCGGATCGCTCATGGTGTCAACCTACCTGGATGGAACGCTTGGCCAGGCCGGACCAGAACCCGTCGATCACGGTGCGTTGCGTACCCAGGTCGGCCTCGCTCGCGCCCAGGGTGACGAACAGTGGTGCGAAATGCTCGCTGCGGGGGTGGGCTCGACGGGCGGCGGGGGCGGTGTGCTGAAAGTCCAAGAGCGCGTCGACGTTTCCCGCGGCGAGGGTTTCGCGACCTCACGCGTCGAACTCTTTCGACCACCCCGGCGCCTGGTCGACGCCCGCGCCGGGGTCGAGCTCGCGCAGATTGTGGGTGAAGAATCCGCTGCCGATGATCAGCACCCCCTGCTCGCGCAGCGGTGCCAGTTTGCGGCCCAGTTCGTAGAGGCGGGCCGGATCGAGGGTGGGCATCGAGACCTGCAGGACCGGGATGTCTGCATCGGGATACATCTCGACCAGCGGAACGTAAGCTCCGTGATCCAGGCCGCGGTCGGGCGCGTCATGGACAGCGCTTCCGGGACCGGCCAGCAAGCCTCGCACGGAAGCGGCCACCTCCGGCGCACCGGGCGCGGGATATCTGACCTGGTAGTAGCGCTGCGGAAATCCGTAGAAGTCGTAGATCAGCGGCACGGTGACGGTCGCGCCGAGGGTGACCGGGGCGTCTTCCCAATGAGCGGAGACGATGACAATCGCTGTGGGCCTGGGCAGTTCTGCAGACCATACGGCGAGCTGACCGGGCCAGATCGGGTCATCGGCCAGCGGCGGGGCGCCGTGGCTGACGTACAGAACCGGCATTCGGGTCGCGGGATCGCGAACAATCGGGGCGCTCATTGTTCCGGGGTTCCGCAGAATTCGGGGCGTCTGGGGCAACGGTTTATGGCCTGAGCTGCGGTGACATGGAGATGCGCGCCTGAAGAGCGTTTCTCTAGGCGCGGGGTATTCGTGCTGGTCAGGGTGTTGGGGTGAGTTCGACGATCTGCTTGGGTGCGGGGGCGCCGAGGCGGGTGAGCAGGTCGCGTTGCGACTTGGTCGAGTCGGTGAGGCGGCGGAAGGTGCCAGCAGGGCCGGTGAAGGTGCCGATGTGGAGGCGGTCCAGGTCGCGGCGGATGACCGGCCAGGTGGTGCCGGTGCGGGTTTCGGCGATGCGGACCAGCAGCAACGCCAGCCAGCACAAGATGACATGGGCACGGATGCGTTCTTCGAGCCGGTGGTAGACCGGTCGCAGGTCGAGGACGGATTTCATGTCCCGCCAGCCTCGTTCCACTTCGAGAAGCTGCTTGTAGCCGACGGCGATCTCCTCGCTGGACAGGTCCGGATCACTGGAGCGCAGCAGGTACTTGCCGTCGAAATTGGCTTCGGCCTTGATCTTCGCCGCATCGACGCGCAGTTTCCCACCGGCGGTGACGCGCAGGAACCGGTTCAAACCCGGCTTGCCGGCGATCTTGCCACGCAACTCCCCGCGCTTGAACTCGCTGAGCGCATCCGACCCGTCGATCATCTCCTGCAACGCGGTGACCAGGTGTTCGCGGGTCGCGGCGTCGCGATCGGCGGCTTCGGGGTTGAAACAGATCACGAACCGTTCCGTCTCGCTGACCCGCACCTCCTTGACCCGCATGTTCTCGGCGATGTCGAGGTAGCGGCCCTGCCGCGACATCGCGGCCTTGACTTGAGCCGACCCGGAGCGCAGTTTCTCCCCGATGATGTAGTGGTGGTCACCTCGACGCAGGTAACGGCGGTTCTCGGCGGAGGAAAAGCCGCGGTCGGTGACCCAGATGATCTTCGATAGGGTCCAGTCCCGCATATCGTCTTTCACCTGCCGGATCAACGTCTGATCGCTGGCGTTGCCCGGCCAGCACCAGCAGCGCACCGGGATCCCGTCACGGGTCACGGCCATCCCGATCACGATCTGGGGCAGGTCGTCTCGTGAATCCTTCGACTTGCCCCAAGTCCGGAACCCCACCGTGTTCTCCGGCGCGGCGGCACCGGGATCCGGGCAGCCCTTCTCGTCGCGGGCGATCGGCTCGTCAGCGTCTTCGACCTCGAAATATGTTGAGGTGGTGTCGAAGAACAACAGATCCACCTCCAGGTTGAGCAGGGTCGCAACCCGATCGAACACCTGACGTTCGAGTTCGTCTTTCACCTGGTGCAGCCAGTCCATCGCCCGGTAACAGGCGTCGTCGCTGGTCTCGGGCAGCCGATCGATATGCACGTCGTGACAGATCCATTCCGCGGCAGCCAGTTTCGACGACGGAGCCAGAGCCCGGTTGGCGACCAGGCCGAACAACACCCGCTCGATGCCCGGTACATCGCGGTGCCGCCCGCGTTTCGGCTGCCCCAGCCCAGCGACGATGGCATCTATGCCCAGCCACCGCCATAGATGATCGAGGGCATACGCGCCACCGAACGGCCTGGAGGAGCAGAACGCCAGCCCCTGACCAGCCGCGCTCGCCGCCAGCGCGTCGGCAGGATCCAACAGCCGTGACAACGACGCCACCAGGCGTTTCACCGCGTCCCGATCGAGATCGTCTTCCCGGCCGAAAGTGAACAGCACCTTCGGCACCGCCCTGCCCTTCACCGGATCCCACTCGTTGTGCGCCAGATGCAGATACCTGACCACGCCGGACTTGTTGTCCCGCTTGGTCGTCTTCACGTACACGACTCCAGACGATACGACAAACCAGCAGACCAGAACAATGAAATCAGAAAATCGCGTCTCTAGGCGGATTCTGCCCGCAGCTCCCGCACCAGACCCCGCGACCTGCGGATTCATACCCACGCTTCCCTCCAGAACCCCCTAATTCTGCGGAACGCGGGTTGTTGCCTACCTTTCTTTGGATCAGGTGCTATCTCGGCGCCGTGGCGGTGGATAGTGGCGTGAGCGCTTCGAGCAGGTCTTCGGCGCCGACAGGGATCGACAGGGCACGCTCGGCAAGGTCGGATGGAGTTGCGGGATGGGTGGGGTTGATGCGCACCAGCCGTGAGTGAGGCAAGCGGCGGGTGAGGTGTTCGCCGGGCCGTCGAATGACTCCTGGGGTGTTGAATCCGGCACCGAATTCCAGGATCAGCATGCGGGTATCGGTGGGGGCGGTGGTGAGC
>NZ_JAFMPL010000076.1:0-38147 GCF_019038455.1 Nocardia noduli | reverse complement strand
ACTCGTAGCAATCCTGCATGGCTGCCTGAAAACCAAAACCCTTTACAGCCAAACCGCCGGATGGGCACACCGCTACCAACACCTCGCCGCTTGACATCCAAGCTCCTGGGATGTCTGACACGCAGGGCTGCGGCGAAGTCCACGAGCCGTCGTTCGATGCCTGCTGGAATTGTGGGGCTGATCGCGAGGTAGTGAGAGGGAAGACTTCAAGGTCGTTCACGCGCGCGGGGCAGACCAAAAGTGCGGGGCAGACCGAGGTCCGACTCGACGAGTCGTTCGGCAGAGGGGCACTGTGCGGAAGTTACAGCGGACTTCAGTACTACACCAGCATTTTCCTGGGGTCGGGTTCAGGACCCAGCGGATTCGATGAGGTTCGATCTTCTTCTACGTCAGGGGTTTTCGCCAACTGTTCGGTGCTGCCCGATAATCCCTATGTGGGCGTCATCGATGGGGGTATGGGTATGGCGTGGACGGTCCTCGAGACGGTCTCGTCATGCGCTGTGCTCGTCCATCGACCGTCCAGCTATGTCGACTTGGCGCGATTGGCTGCCAGGGGGGAGATCTTGTCGGCTCCGTCGGGGTGGGAGGCATTGCTCACGACGGGAAAGTATTCGGTTCCTGCCGAGTTCGCGAAATTCTTCGAACGATCTGTGCCGGTACCGATCTGGGCGCTTCCCGGGTTGGCGCATTTGCGGACTCCCGATTCGCCGGCATACCTGACCGCTCGGCAGCAGGCTTCGCTGCTGCAACGGGTCGACTCGGAACGGACTGTTCGAGATGAAGTGTTCGACAGTGTCGACGTGCCCGGAACGACCCGAGCCCCCCGGATAGCCGCTGCTGATCTCGCCCCCGCCCCGGTATGGGTGCTCGTGGTCTCCGGCCTACTACCCCAACCGACGCACGTGTCCCTGCACACCCACCGCTCCGACGCTGAGGGCACCCTCACCACAGTGACTCGTGAACACCTGACACGCGGCGGACAACTCGCTGAACTCGACATCACCCTCGTGTCGCGTACTCCGGCCACAGACTGAAATACGCCAAGCCATCCACCGCGGCAGCTTCCGCAACGTCCGCGAACTCACCACCAGGATCCGCGCCTTCATCCACGGCTGGAACCCCCGAGCACACCCCTTCTCGTCTGGACCAAGACCGCCGAGGAGGTCCTGGCCAAAGCGCAACGCCCAAAAATTTCAAATACGGGGCACTAGGAAATACATGTGTGAATAGCATCGGCCTATCTGGTTATTGACAGGACACTGATTACTGACGATCACTGGCAGTCTCGTCATTAGGGGGACTATCGTCGGCGTCGACAACCGCGACGGCCTTCGTCGACCAGTCCGCCTGGAAATCGTTGCTCTCCGGGTGACGGGCAAATCCGAGAAGGGCTGGGAGATCGCGAACGAAATTCTCGCTGTGGTCATCGCCAAGCAAGGTCTAGCTCGGCCCCCGACGGCACTTGCGAGCCCTCCCTCTGGCGATCAGGTATACGAGGCCTGCGACCAGAACTATCAGCGAGAGCAGGGACCAGCCGGTCACATGCCAGGCGGCTGCCGCTACTGCGAAGGTAGCTGCCATGTTGAGTAGCGCACTGCCGCATCCGAATCGGGGGCTTGGTGCTGGCGCCGGAGCGGGCTTGGGCGGCGGGATCATGGATCGGCGGGGCTGTGTGGATCGGACGGTGGCGAGTTGGTGTAGGTCGTCGAGCAGTGTGCGGCCGAATTCCGTGCAGTTGCAGGCGGCTTCATGGTGGTTGCGGTCGCGTTCCAGTGAGGCCACGGCGTCTGTAGTGTTCACCCGCCCGAGGCTGGAGAGTTCGTCCCGGCCGACCTGGTAGGTCGTGAAGGTCTGCATCTCGTCTTCTCTGTGGGCCTTGTATAGGACTCCGTCCTGCCCGAGTACCGAGATGTAGCTCCACTCCCAGGTGGTCATCCCTTCCCGCTCGGTGCCACGCATGATCCGATAGGAGCGCAGGTACCAGCCGAGGGGCCCGCCCTCGGGCAGCGTCACGTCGAACGGGACACCGCGTTGCAGCAGCACCGGCGCCACCGTCGCGGCCAGGTGGGTGATCTCGGCCAGGCGATCGGTGGACACGGTGCGGTCGTACTCGTCCATCGAGACAGCCATAGGGAATCAGCGGCCCTTGATCGCTTCGCGCGCGAGGTTCCCGAGCGCCCCGGCTTGGCGGGCGAAATCTTTGACCACCTTCCAGTCGTCGCGGCTGGCGTTGGCGGGTGAATTCTTCACGCGGGCGATCGCATCGCGGACGTCCTGCTCCGAGCTGGCCATGAATTCCTCCTGGTGAACGGGGTTGGTACCGCTGAGATTAGGGCGGCGGAGCAGGGCGGGGACAGGTGTCTGTTTCGGGGGTGTTCGTTAGCGGGAGAAGTGGTCGCGCGCCGATTGCGGGTGGTTTAGGATTTCGCTCGACCGAGGGGGTGGCGAATGCGGCGTATCGGTGTCGTCGACGATCAGCGGGACTTCACCGTTTCCGCGCTGCGCTCCTATCTGGCGCCGTATCCGGAGCTGGAAATCACGGTCGCCGCGCAGACGGTGCCGGAGCTGCTGGCCTTCGACTTCGAACTCGACCTGGTGGTGCTGGACCTGCTGCTCGGCGACGGCTCGACGCCCTTCGACAATGTCACCGCGCTCGACGCGCGCGGCATCCCCACGCTGCTCTTCACCTCCGGCGAGGAACCGGAGCTGGTCCGGATGGCGGCGCGCGCCGGCGCGCGGGGAATGGCGAAGAAATCGGACCCGCCACAGGCGGTGGTGGACGCGATCCGCGCCGCCGCGAACGGTGAATCGGTGGTCTCGCCCGACCTGGCGACGGTGCTCGACGCAGATCCCGCCTTCGCCCCCAACCTCTCCCCGCGACTTCAGCGGGTGCTGGCGCTCTACGCCGCTGGTGAATCCGAGCGCGATATCGCCGAACTCATGGAGTTGAAACCGAATACGGTGAAGGGATATCTCGGCCGTATCCGCGCCCAGTACGCCGAACTCGGGCACGACGACCTGTCCCGCTCCGAGCTCAAGCGCGCCGCGCGGCTCGGTGGTTTCGTCCGGCGGCCGTGGTTTGCGCCGCGCCGAGGGGCATAGTGCGCGCCGCCGGTGCGGTCGAGACTCGGATTCTGCGGCTGTACTGCCGCTTCATCGGTATCGGGTACCTCACGTACCTCGGGATCGAGGCGCATCACATCCTCGCGGACACGGTGGTGGTGGCGCCGTGGTGGACGCCGCTGGCGGTCGCCGCGATCTTTCTTCCCGGAATCGCCGTCGGCGCGGCCACTTTCGGCTGGTGGCCGGTATCGGCGCGGACGACGGCGACCGTCGCCGCGCTGAGTTTCCTGCTGCCCACGCTGACATGGCTACTCGCCTGGAACGGGCGGACACCGCCGATCACCTACCTGTGGATCGTGGCCATCCCCGGGCTCGCCGGGCTCTGCGCGGCCGCGTTCTGGCCGGCGCGCGCCGCGCTCGGATACACCACGGTGCTGGTGACGTTGACCCAGCTCCTCAACCACATCTCCGGCGCGGCGACCGCCCACCTGATCCCCGATCTGATCACCAACATCAGCTACTGCCTGCTGCTGACCGGCGCGGGCTGCATCGCGGTGCGCACCGGCCGCGTGCTGGACCGAACCCGCAGCCGCGAGGGCGCGCAGGCCGCCGCCGAGGCCGCACGGACCGCGAAACTCACCGAACGCCGCCTGTTCCTCGACCTCATCCACACCTGGGTAATGGCGACACTGCTCGCCGCCGCGCGCGGCACACTGTCCGCCGGAGAGTTGCGGCGCCACGCCGAGATCACGCTCGCCAAACTCGCACGCCTCGACCAGCTGCCGCCCTCCACGGAGCCGGTGCCGCTGCCGGAGGTAGCCGGGCGGATCGCCGCGGCGGTGCGCGAGGTCGATGCGGGCACGCCGATCCAAGTCGCGGTCGATCCCGGGGTAGCCCAGCATCCGGCCCTGGTCGCGGAGGTCTTCGCGGCCGCGGCTGCCGAGGCGGTGCGCAACAGCTATCGACATGCGGGTTCGGGCACGGTCACGCTCGAAGTGAACGCGGATCGCATCCAGGTGCGAGTCTCGGACCAGGGGCCCGGTTTCGATCGCGGCGCAGTCGAGGCGGAGCGGCTGGGGCTGCGCGCGATCGAGGAGCGGGTCGGACAACTGCCCGGCGGTTCGGTCTCCATCACGACGGGAGAGGGCCGGGGCACCACCGTGACCCTGCAGTGGCGGGCACCGCAAACCGAGGCCGACGACATCCGCACCCTGCTCGGGATGCGGCAGCCGGTCGCATGGTTCGCGGTGGGCGGGTTCCTGCTCGGTATGGGCCTGCAGGCGGCGACAGCGCGGGTGGGGATCACCACCTGGTGGCCGGTAGGGGTCGCGCTACTGGTGCTGACGGCTGCCGCGGCCGCGCTGCTGATCGTGCCCGGCGACCCGATGCCGGTGACGGCCGCGCTCGCGGTGACGGCGGCCGGGCCGATCGCGATGGCACTGGTCTGCGCGGTGCTGCCGGTCCCGGTCAGCTCCGGCACCCAGCTGTGGCCGCTGTTCCTGGCGACGACGGTGTATGCGTTCCTGTGCGTGCGCGGCCGGATCGGATTCGGCTGGGCCGGTTCGGCATTGATCGCCACCGTAGCGATCACCTGGGCCGTCCAGACCGGGCAGGGGCTCGGCTTCGGGATCGGCATCACCGCCATCGACCTCGCGCCCATGACCATGGCCACCGCCATCGCCCTCACAGTGCGTCCCGCGGCGCGCGACATCTACCGGGTCCGCGCCGCGGCCCTGCGCCGCGCCGCCACGGCCGCGCATCTCGAAGCCGCGACCGTCGAACGCAGCACCCAACTCACCACCCTGAACCCCGAACTCTTCGCCCTGCTCGAACAGATCCGCACCCAGGGCAGACTCGCCGAAGCCGAAGCCGCAACCGCCGGGCTCTTCGAAGCCCACCTGCGCAGCATCGCCCGCGCCCCCGGCCTCGCACAGCCACTCATCGGCCGGGCCGCGTGGCAGGCACGGCGGCGAGGGATCGAGGTCCGGCTCTTCGACGACGGCGACGGACGCGCCGAGGACCTCGACGACACACAACGCGCCCGCTTCGCCGCCTGGGTCGCGACCGAACTCGACACCTGTGCAACAGCTTCGGTCGTCACCGTCCGGATCAACCCACCCCGCCGCCCCGCCCTGGCCACTCTCGTCGCCCGGGAAGCGAAGGTCACGCGACGACGCTCCTACGAACCCGAGAGCTGACTGGTGTGCCGGTAGCGATCAGCATCGGGCGCTCCTCAGGTGTCAACCGCTCAACCAAGGGCCGTGCATGTGACCAGATGTCGGCCAGATCTTCGTCGGTGAGGCATGCACCGCTCAGGAACTGATCTCCGGTTTCGATGCGGTTATGAGCAGCCGGAACAGGATTCGACCGCTCAGGAAGTCCCGAGCCAGATCGGCGGCTGCGGCAGCGGCGCGTCCGCGAGAACCTTGGCCCGTAGACGTCGGGCGCGCCGATGATCACCCGGGCGGCCGTAGACCAACGCCAGCGTGATCCGCAGCCGTGCCGATGCCCACCGATCAGCCACATCCGTCGATATCGGCCACATCCAGGCTACGTTTCCCCGCTGTTCCATATCGAAGGATTCGGAGCTGGTCCCGCGGTGGACGACCGGTGTCGTGAGTTCGAGGCTTCGGTAGGGGGTACTTGAGCGCGGGGCCTCCTACGGTGTGTCCCAGGTGTAGCCTTTGACGCTCCCATACAGAGAGTCGCCTTTCCTGCTACGACAACGACTCCAGGACGGGTCGGCGAATCTGCGCAGGCCCCGACGCGGTCGCACAATATCCGGGTCAGATCGGGCTCGGCCGTGGAAATAGGCGGCGTGCTCGGCTTCGAAGGGATCCAGTCCGCGGTAGGGCGACCGGGTGGACTTCGCTGGACGCGCCAGAGCCCGCACCCGCGCCGCGGCGTCGTGCGGGCTCTGGTCTCCTCGCTGCTTTCGACGCCGAGCACGCGCAAGATCGGTGTGAAGTACGGGCTGTCGGGCTCGGGCACCGCAGTGCCGGAGAACCAACCGTTGATCGTCCCGAACGGTACCTCTGGTCCCGCCCCAGGCGGCGTTTCCAGATATACGGTGTGCCGCACGCCGATACGGTGTGACGCGAGTGGGTGGCGTGCATGCACCACATCGGTGTGGGCTCGGTCGTCCGCAGCGGGTCGGTGACCCCGTGGTCGGTGACGCTACGGGCCAGTTCGGGGCAGCTCCGACAACACCCGGCAGGCCCACCGTCACCCGAATTCGGTCAATGGGGGTGGACAGGCGGTCGAGAGGACGTTTTCGGTCAGCGACCGTAGTTCGGGTCGTCCTCGGGCCGCTATCTGTCGCCACGACATCGTATGAAGAAAGATTCGGCGGTCTCCAGGCACGTTCACTCCGGCCGGAGGAGTACGGCTGGTGACTCTTCAGCAATCGCAAGGTTGTGTGAGCGGCGTTGAATCTGCTTTGATTCCGGCCACTTTCGAAGCAGGCTGTGTTGCCTATGGATAACGGCCTTGCATTTGTGCGCGCAAACTGGTGTGTGTCTCTTGCGTGAGGGTTGCGGCAGGATGCCTGTCGACCAGTGTCTCTGCCCGTGTGGGTCGTCTCGGAGTCGCTGTATCAGTGAGGCAACAAGAGTGCTGTTCGGCCTTCGATCGCCGACCAGTCCTCTGCGTGTGGTCTGAAGCTTGTCTCGAATCGTCGAACGCAGCAGTAGTGCAATGTGTTTGAACGACTTGGTCGACCGCGTCAGACGGCTTCAACGATGTCGTTCTTCGGGACTGATAGGGGTGGGGATGGATTTGATGTCGCTTGGTGCTGCGGCTGCAGCACTGTTGAAATCGAGGTTCAACGACCGGGTCGGTGCGGACTTGAGTGGCAGCGCGCGGTTCGCGGTGGCGCGCATACGCGAGATCGTGCTGCTCGAGGAGGTCGTTGAGGAGTCCGAGTCGGGTGTGCTGGGTCCGATCGAAGTCGGTGAGGCGGTGGTGGTGGTGGCTGCTCGTATTTGCGAGGCTGCTCGACAAGATCGGCGAATGGCGGCGCAACTGGCGCGGTGGATCTCGGTGGCGCGCCGCGATATGTCAGCGGACCGAGTCATCGTCGAGGCACTCGACCGTGCCGGTCTCTCTGATGCGGTGCACGCCGGATCACGGAGCCCGCAGCCCGGAGTACGGGGGGTGAATCTGGGGTTTCGTGCGTCGGAGGCGTCCCGGCAGGTGAACGTGGTCGGTGACAATACCGGCACGATCAACTCGACGACTGTGCACGAGGCGCCGTTGCCGCCACGACCGATCATGACGTCGACGCTGCGCCGAGATGTGTCGACGTTCATCGGCCGTGAGCGTGAGTTGGAGCGGATCCTGAGCGCGATGGCGCCGGGCCGGGTCCTGTCGATCCACACCCTCGACGGGATGCCCGGTGTCGGTAAGACCGCTCTGGTCACTCGGGCCGCGCATGTATTGGCTGATCGGTTTCCGGATGGCCGGTACTTCATCGACCTGCACGCTCACACTCCTGGGCGAGCACCGGATGATCCCAGTGATGTCCTGGCGGGTCTGTTGGTCGGGCTGGGTGTGGATCCTCGTAATCTGCCCGAGGATCTCGATGGACTCAGTAGCCTCTGGCGTGATCGACTCGCTCACAAACGTGCTCTGCTGGTGCTCGACGACGCGGCCGATGTCGATCAGGTCGAACCTTTGATTCCCGCGGGACAGGGTTGTCTGACGCTGGTGACCAGCAGACGCAGGCTGATGGCGTTGGACGGCGCGATGCCGTTCACGTTGGGCATGCTCGAGCCCGATCATGCCCGACTGTTGTTCGTCACCCTGGCGCGACGTGGCCCGAACGCATACGACGATGCTGCGGTGGCCCGGATCGTTCACCTGTGCGGATATCTCCCGCTGGCGATCGTTCTTCTGGCCGGGCGCCTGGCCCATCACCCCGCGTGGACGGTGACGGCACTGGCGAGGGAGTTCGAGGCCGCCGGTGATCGGTTGGCCGAATTCGACGTGGGTTCGCGCGCGGTCCGTGCGGCGTTCGGCATGTCGTACCGGAACCTGCCCCCCGAGCGGCAGCGGTTCTTTCGGTGTTTGGGTCTGCACCCTGGGCCGGACGTCGATGCCCCGGCCGCCGCCGCTCTTGCCGATGTCTCGATCGCGGTCGCGCGCGCAGAACTGGAAGCGCTCTACATCGACCACCTTCTCGAGGAGACGACACAAGGGCGCTACACACTCCACGACTTGCTGCGCGACTACGCACGCGCCCTTTGCGACACAGACCCGCGCGAGGCCCGCAATCGCGCTCTGGAACGGCTGCTGGACTACTACCAGTCCATGGCGGCAGCAGCTGACCGCTACCTGGCGAACTCGACCCGGCCGGTACCGCCACCGTCGACCTTGCCGGAGCAGAAGGTCGCGGTGAGTGGTTTCGGGCACGAGGTCGAGGCGTTGTCGTGGATGCGCGCCGAACGCGCAAACCTGCTGGCCTGCATCGAGCACACTACCCACCACCAGCCCATGCGCACCGCAACCCTGACCGCCATGCTCGCTGGCCTGCTCGAACGCGACGGGCCCTGGCCCCAAGCAGCGGATCTACATCGCCGCGCCGCCACGACAGCACACGAAATCGGCGACGTCCTCGGTGAAGCCAACGCCTTGGACAACCTTGGCATGCTCCGCGAATTCACCGGAGAATTCGCCGAATCTGTCGAGTTGCATCGGCAAGCCTTGTCGCTGTACCGCGCTATCGGCAACCGGCTCGGCGAAGCCAATGCTCTGAGCAATATCGGCACCGTGCGCCAGACGGCCGGGGAGTTCATTACCGCCGCTGAGCTGTTGAACCAAGCGTTGCCTATCTATCGCGAAGTCGGTAGCCGCCTGGGCGAGGCCAACACCCTCACGCTGCTCGGTGTCGTGGCACAACTCACCGGCGACTACACCGGCGGCACCGACCTGCACGAGCAGGCGTTAGCGCTCTACCGTGACATCAGCAACTGGCAGGGAGAAGCTACCTCGCTGATGATCCTCGGCCTGGCCCGCATGTGGACCGGCGACATCACGCAGGCCGAAACCCTGCTGGAACGAGCACTCGAAATCCACCGACAGATCGGCAACCGTCTCGGCGAAGCCAACTCCCTCACGATCCTGGGCATCGTCCGTCAGCTCACCCAGGACCTGGTGGCGGCCGGTGACTTCCTGGAACGAGGACTCGGAATCCACCGCGAGATCGGCAACCGTCTCGGTGAAGCGAACACCCTCAACAAACTGGGCAGCGTGCACCGAGCAACCGGAAACTTCTCCGAAGCAGCCGAACTACACCGCAATGCGCTGATCCTGGTCCGGGAGATCGGCAACCCGCTCGGTGAAGCCGAGGTCCTCAACGAAACCGGCAAGTTACTTCTCGAAACCGCCGCGCCGCAGGCTGCCGTGCACACGTTCACCGACGCACTCGACGTGGCCTGCCGTATCCAGAGCCAGCTCGAACAAGCGCGCGCCCTGGAAGGATCTGCCCGCGGCCGGGCCGCGCTCGGCGACACTCGAACAGCCATCACCCAACTGCGCGAAGCCGTGCACCTCTACCAGCGACTGTCCTCGCCCGAACTCGACCCTGCCGCTGCGTACCTTGCCACACTCGAACAACATTCGACCCCATTACCGGACCCCGTCACCGACGCCGTCGAACAATGACCTGATGTCGGCAGTTCGTAGCCTCGAAGTGTTTAGAACCCTTGAAGGGATGACAATGATTGATCCGGTGTCGCTCGGCATCGCGGCAGCAGTACTGCTGGCCTCGAAGTTCGGCGAAAACATGGCCGAGCAGGCGGCTACGAGCAGCTGGCGCGCTGTCACCCAGCTACGCGAGCTGATCGCAGGCAAGTTCGGCAGCAATGCTGAAAGTCACGCAGCTTTAGCGGAATTGGAGCGAAACCCCTCCGCGGCGAACCAGGTCGCCGCTGCCGAGGTAATCGACGCCGCCGCCGGAAACGACCCTGCATTCGCCACTGCCTTGCAACAACTGGTGAACAGTGCCGTGCAGAACGAGACGATAAACACCTTCGTTGCCAACGCCTACGATAACGCCCGTCAAGTCAACATAAACGGCGACAACTCTGGCAGCATCAATCTCTGATCCGCCAATCCACGGTTGGGGCTGCTCGCGTCCCACGAGATGGCTGGAGATCTTGGACAGGTGGCTCATATCGCCGCCCCCGCGAGCGTGTCCTTTCGCCGTGCCGGCCCCGTGGGAGTCCGCGACCCTGGGACGGCAGGGCACTGCTGGATACCCGCCCCGCGGCCGGTCGGGGTGTCTGTGGGATACCGGTCGTTCCGGCCGCCGCGGAATTGCCTGTCGGGTACGGTGTTCGCTGCTCACAGCCGGATGGAACGGCTGCGTGAACACCTCGGCATCGAGCGATGGCTGCTCCACGGTGGTTCCTGGGTGTCCACCCTGACCCTGGCCTACGCCCAACGTCAGCGGATCGTGCTGGTCGGAGTTGACTATGACGCGCCCACAGGAGATCGACTGGCTCTACCACGGCCCTGCGGTTGCTGCTCCCGGTCCAGTGGCAGCGTTTCCGATCCGGGTTGCGCCGGAGAACCGTGACGCGAAACTGGTCGAGGCATAGCGGCGATTGATGGAGCACGAGGATCCAGGTGTCGCGAGAGGGCTGCGCGGGAATGGTGCGCATGGGAGGACGCGGTGATCGCGCACGAAACCCTCGGCGCACCAGGCCACTGCAGCGCCACACCCGATATCACCTGCGGGCGCCAGCCCCGCACAGGAAAGATGCGGGGTTGCGCCTCGTCAGGGTGGTGAAACGGCGGGCCGCCGAGAACCAGGCTGGGCGCTATGTCTCGACGGCCCGCCTCGACCCCAGGGACGTGTGCCTGGGATATCCGCGATTCGATCTCACCGCTGAACGCACCCTGCCCGATGGCGCAGCGTCGGTGTCGTCTCTTCATCCTGGCGTGGGCGTTCACCGATCAGAGCGAAGACTGGTCGGTGGTCCTGACGCGCGGGCGATCTGGCGACGTGACGGCACGACGATTACGCTGTGCCGCAGGCTCATGCCAGCCTTTGCCGCGGTCGGCTGGTCCGGCCCAAGCCGAGCTCGGCCTCGCGGTCAGTTGTGAAACATGCTGCTGCCGCCCGATTCAGCAAGTTCGAGCCGTCCGACTCCTGATCGCTTCCTCCTCGGTATCCATCCGATGAACGTCGGTGGGGCGGGCATCGCGCTTCCGGTCCCAACTTGACGAGCGGCCGCATTCTTCGACCAACGCCGGGAACCGATGGCGTTCGATCTGCGTCTAATCTTCTCGACAGGTGTGATGGGCGGGGAGGGCATGTTGGCCAGCGAGGTGCAGGTCCAGGTGGACCGTTTGCGGGAGGCAGCGACGTTCGCGGCTGGCAAGGCAGACGCGATTCGTGACGAATTGACCAAACTGGATAATTCGGTCGGGAAAGAGTTGCTTGTCGATGGCTGGCAGGGAAGAGCCGCCAGCGCGTATGACGAGTCGTGGAAGGAGTGGAAGCAGGGCGCCGAAACCGTCATCGCCGCCCTTGGCGACACGTCCTCGCTGTTGAGTGCTGTGGCGGTGCAGTTCGAGGTACGCGACGCCGCGAACGCTGCGGCGATCACCGGGGTGAGCAGCCTCGACCTCCCGGATCTGTGATGAGCGACGCCGACAAGTACAAGGTCGACCTCGACGAACTCGACGCCGCGATCGCGACGATGGCCGCCTTCGGTCAGCGTGTAGAGGATTGGCTCGCCGAGGTCGACAGACACATCGCCGATCTGCACCTGGCCTGGAGCGGCGAAGCGGCCGCCGCACAGCAAGCGGCACACGACAAGTGGGTGGCCGGGGTCGCTGAGATGCGGGAAAACCTCGACGAACTACGCGAAGTCGCGGCCAGGGCGCACGCGAACTACACCGCGGCCCTCGACACGAATACCGAGATGTGGCCCTGATGGCCCCACCGATCAACGTCGACCCCAACGGATTCACCAACGCGGCGACCGAGTACGAGCGAGTCCACAACACCCTTGTCGATTCGGCCACCAGGTTCTCCAATCGTCTCGCCGCCAACAGCGCAGCCTGCGCCGGCTCGGACAACGCGGGCCTGAAATGGGCGCAGGGTTACGACGAGGCAGCGTGGAGCACCGTAGACGCCGTGGGCGACCTCGCGCTGGCGGTCGGGCAGATGCACGACCTGCTGCAGTTCACCGCCGCCAACCACGCCAACGCGAACTCCCAATCCGGGCCCGACCCCAAACCTGGTGACCTGGTCTTCCCCGCGGGAACGCTGAAGATCTACGAGCCACCCGAACCGCCGTTGGCGTTCGGTGGTGATGATCCCGAGCCCACCGGCTGGAGTTGGGTTCGCGGCTACGTCCAGGGCGAGTTGTGGCCCAACGCAGATGTCGGCGACCTTCGCCTGACCGGCGCGGCATGGCGCGACATGGCCAGCGGCTTGCGTATCGCGGCAGCGATGTTGCCCGCGGCCCGCGCCATGATCGAGTCCCAGCAGAGCACCGAGACCGGCCAAGCACTCGAACAGGCCGATCTGGTCAAAGCCGAGTTCGACAACCTCGCCGGAGTCTGCGACAACATCGGCGACAGCTGCTACGCCTACGCCAGCGCGGTCGAGCAGACCAAGAGCGCCGTCAAACGCATGCTCATCGAGATGGTGGCCCTCGTCGTCGCCGACCAGACAGCCGGCGCGATCTTCGCCGTCTTCACCGGCGGCGGCTCCGAACTCGCCGCACAGGGCGGCATGGCAATCCTGTTCGCTGCCTACGGAGCACGCATCGCCACCACGATTCGCGCCCTGGTCGGCCTGGTCGAAACGGTGCGTGTGCCCGCAGCGGTCGCACAGGCACTGGCCCGTAGCAGCGAAGCCCTCGGCCCGCTGCTGCGGGCGCGGCCCGCATTAGCCGAAGTCGGTGGCGCTGCCGCCCAAGGACCGTTCATCTCGTTCTCCCGCCTCCGAAGACCCGGGCTGTGGGTGGACACCGAACGCCAGATCCTGGCCAACACCAAGACCTGGCGCAAGCCGGGGGACAACGCCGACAACTTCTACACTGTGAAGTCGGATCCGGATGTGAAGGTCCCGATCGACAAGAACTACACCAAGAACCCCGAGATCACACAGCTGCCCAAAGACCCCAAGGGCCAGTACTACCTCGACTCGGCCAACGGCGTGCGCTACCCGGTCAACGGTCAGTGGGACTTCGGACACAACTCCGGCTTCGAGAACCGCAGGATCATCGCCGACGCCCAGTCGAAGGGATGGACCCAAGAAGAACTCACCCAGTACGTCAACAGCCATCCCGAGAAGTTCCACGTCGAGGACTCGACCGGAAACCGCAGCCACAGAAGGGAAAAGAAATAGATGGCCGACACCGACGAATGGGGAAGACTCCCCCTGCACTACGCAGCACTCGAGGCAGAACTCGACCAGGTGAGAGACCTGCTCGCCACCACCGACGTGAACATCGTCGACAACCAGGGGTGGACCCCTCTGCATTTCGCAGCGTCGGTGGGCCGCACCGACACCGTGAAGTTGCTCCTCGACCACGGCGCCGACGTCGACGCGGTCACCGAGAAAGGCATGCCGGCGATCTACTGGGCCGCCACAGCAACCGAGGGCGATCCGATCTCCACCATCCGAGTGTTGCGCGCCCACGGCGCCGACCCCCGCAGGGAAACGATCAAGACCTACTTCGGCCTGAAAAGCTCACTGCACTACATCAACGAGTGGGATAGCGACAACCCCATCCGCGCCGAGTTCGCAGACCTGCAATGACCACCGATCCCGAGTTCGACCGAACCATCGCCGACATACGCGCCAAAGCCGAACAGGTACACCACGCCCTACGCCGAATCACAGGCACCGGCACCGCCGGCAACGGCACCGTGACCGCCGTCGTCGACGCGGCCGGTCACCTCCGCGATCTACAACTCACCCCGGCTGCCTACCGACACGGCGATCGCCTACCCGGACTCATCCTGCAAGCAACCGCAGCAGCCGAGAACGACGCAGCCCGCCAAACCCAGGCCGCCCAGCAACCGCTGCTCCAAGACCCACTCCTCGCCGAAGGGATCCGCGCGATGGATGAGACGTTAGGCCACCACACACCGGCAGCCGCGAAGACACCGATGAGCGCCGACGAGATCACCGCCGCTGACGACGCATACTTCGAACGCATGAACCAACGAGGATGGCGGTAAACCGATCGCCGACCACGGCGATGATAATCCGCGACTCATCGCCGTCTTGAGTCCATCTCGTCTGCGGATCTGGGGTGGACCCCAGCACCACATCCGCGGCCGCCGGGAAGAGTATCAGGCGGGTTTGCCTGCAGCGGACCTCCTCGATTCCATGCAGGCCAGATAGTTTGAGTCACACCACCCGGTTCGACTCAAACTATCTGGACCATCGCAGGTCCACGCATCGCTTATAGACCAGAAATTCTGAGCCGGAACAGGTCAGTGGCCGTGCGATATCTGGTTGCCAGTTGGCTTTCCGAGGCTAAGTTGACCGCGTCCTTCAGGGACCGCGATTCCGACGCATGGTCTAGTAGCTGACAGCGCCGGCCATGCCGACATAGGTCTGGCCCGGGTGGAGTGACCGGCCCGCGCTACCGCAGGAGGTGTCGTGGATGGTGATCACGCGTCCAGTCTTGGAGGCGTTGTAGACGCTGGTGATGAAGTGGAGGTTCTCTCCGCTGGAGACGCATCCGTGTTCTTCGATGGGAACTGTGCTGCGTGCAGTGTGCTCGCCCAGCTGGATGGGGCTCATGTCGGAGCTGTGGTTGATCTTCGTGCATGCGAAGTCGTATTGGCTGAGGCTTCGGGCGAAGTCGGTGCATTGTGTGGCGATGTCGCTGCCCTCGTCGGCGTACGCGGGGGAGGCCGCGAGTCCGAGGGTGGTGAGCACGGCGGCGGTGGTGATGACAGTGCGAATGAACATTTTCGTCCCTTTCGAGCGCGATTGATGATTTAGCGGGGTAGCTGATCGAAGGGGCTGGTCCGTGAGACTTGGCCCCGACGGTTTCGAAGTCGCTGCGGTGGGTGCGTGGTTGCGGCGTGAAGGACACCTCGACCGCACCCCTATCAGCGTCTGTTGTGTGGGCCGGATGACCGGCTCAGAACTCAGTGGGCACGCCGTCTGCGGCGGACTTCGTCCTTGTTGACGCGTACGCGATCGGGAAGGCCGCAGCGGCGCGCTGGCCGTCATCAGTACTGTCCTCCCTTGGGGCGACAGACGAACTGGCCGGGAAAGCATCTCGGATGGCAGCCAGGGTGGCAGACCGGACTGCACGGATTGCAGTCCGGACCGCAATTCCCGTCCCGGTTGCGCTGATGCTCAGCGGTCGCGTTCCCGATGGCGGTCCTGGCGGTCGCCAACTCGTGACTCTCGATGACCTGTCGTCAACCGGACGCCAGCACGTCGCCTACCCGGAGGGACCGGGTGAAGACGCACGGGCGCACTGCCCCATCGGGGTATATGGCAAGGACATCGCCTGCGCATTGGCCGCACAGTTCCTCGAGCGGGGTGTCGGCTTCGGTGTTCGCCCGACCGGCGCGGCGAACGTGATCGACCTCGATGTTCTCGACTCCCAAATCGGTCAGGAGTCGGCGGGCTTGTTCTATCCGCTGATCCTCGAGCACCGTCACGATGCCGACCCTTACCGGAACGCCGAGGATGATCGCTTTACAGATGTTCTCGGTGGTTCGTCTGTGTGCCAGGGTATTTCCGGTGATCAGCGTGTGCTGTTCGGGTTGATCGGAGTAGTAGCTGGTCGCCAGGCGGACGTTGTGCTCGATCAGCAGGTCCCAGATGTCGGCGCGGACGCGGACCAGATTCGAGTAGACCTCGGTAGCGATCCCACGCGACGATGCGTGCCGGATGAGTTCGGGCAACGCGGGATGGAGCGTGGGTTCCCCGCCGATGAACTGGATCTCACGGACTCCGATGTCGGCGGCGTCATCGATGACCGACAGCCAGTCGCTGGTCGTCATCGTGCCGTGGGTTTTCGTGGGGCCGCTGTCGGCGTAGCAGTGCGTGCAGCTGAGTTGGCAGCGTCCGGTCAGTTCCAGCCAGAGAAATGTTGCGCCTGGCGGTGGTGATGATTCGACCGTCGTCATAGCTTTGCTACTCCTGATTCGATGAATGATCGTTGTATCGATCTCAGGATATGAGCAGGTCAGCGTATTGTTCTGCGCAGAATGCGCAGACTCCTTCCCGATTTGCGCATGAGGGTGGAAGGCAGTGGCGTCGGGTCAGGACATGCGCAGTCGCCGTCGGCGCACGTCGGTGGGAGATTGCGCGAAGCGGCGGTCGAAGGCGCGGTGGAAGGTGCTCAACGCGTCGAACCCTGACGCGTAGGCGATCTCGCTGATCGAGGCGCTCTCCTGGGGATCGGTCAACCTCCGGTAGGCACGCTCGGCCCGAGTGTCGGCGATCAGGCGGGCCGGTGCCGATGCGCCGATACTGCGCAGCGAATACTCAAGTTTTCGTCGTGAACAGCCCAAGTGCACGGCCACCGAATCCGGAGTAAGCCGTGGGTCGCTACTGCGCTCGGCGATGAAAGAGCGCGCGGCATGGGCAAGGGCCGCGGATCGGGATTGTTCCTGTCTGCTCGGCTTGTGCAACGCGAGATTCAGCAGCTCCATCGATCGGGCACTGATCTGTGTGAATTCGTGGCCGGTCAAGCCGCCCGCGTGATCGGATATGGTGCGAGACAGGGCCAGTACCGCCGCAGTGGAACCACACTCCGGACTCAGGAGCAACGGAGTGTCGTCACCGAACGCATCGCGGGGTACATATTCCCCGGGAACACCGACCGCCCAGACACGCGTGCCAGCGGGAATCGACACACACAACTGACGTCCCATGTCCAGCAGACCGAGTCGACCGCAGGAAACCCCGATCTCGTTCTCTCCGTGGCTGATCACGATGTCGGAGCCGTGCGAGACAATGGCCAGCGCGCTGCGATACTCATCGCAGTGCGCCTGTCGTCGGGTTCTGATGTAGTCGACCGCGTCAGCCGTGGCGTCGACAAGCTGGAATCCGCCGCCACGCTGGACCCTCATGGTCCCGGAGAACTGGAAGGGGCGTGCGATACCGAGTCGCATATCGCCCTGGTTCGTCCGGCTGTGAACACCCCAGTAGTCGATCCGATCGGCGGCCGCGACGATGGAGGTATCCACGTCCACTGTCTCGTACCCGGTGTCCACACCAACCCTCCCAGAGACAGAGGCGGCCAGAAGTTATGTCTTGCACACGAAGTCGGCCCCCTCATCGTATCCTGGCCGACGCCGTCGAACGAGCACGACAGCGAGAATCGAATGCACAGGTCAGCGCCATGCCACCTCAGCCCGCCAACATCTCGGGAAGATCTTCTCCGCCATCCGGATCAGCATGTTCCCCAGGTGAGAGGCGACACGACAGTGGGTTCTGGCACCGCAAGCGTGAATCGCTACTGCGGCTGACCATCCCGTCTCTGTCGCTTGATCAGGACATCTGTCACCGAGATCGCGCGCCCAGCGGCATGAGCGGATGTCTGTGATGCTGGGTGTCTTGGATGGAGTGAATGACTGCTCGAAGGCTAAAGTCGGATTCATGAGAGACCGACCCGTCCTCGTCGTGGCCTTGATCGGGGGCTTCATCGGCGCAGTGCTGTCGAGTCCGTTCGCCGTGTACTTCGGCTTCGGCACTCCTGCGCTCGCTACCGCCATTGTCGGGGTGGGAATCTTGCTGGCTGGAGGCATCATGTTCGGCGGCCTCTGCGCTGCACTGGCATGGGCCGTCAGGTCTGATCGGCGTAACGGTGGTTACCGCTGTCGCGGTGAGCGCGGGCATAGCTTTTCGAAGCTATGGTGCGGCCAGCAGCCGTAGCGGACGCGGTAATCGGGCAGAGAGGACGTTCTATGGCGGGCAACTCGCCTAGAGCCACCGCGCGTGCGGTCGGTGACAGCAGTGATGGAGATCTGGTGACAGATAGGTTTGATCAACGCGCCCGCGTCCCACCAGCTCGAGCGTGGCGAGTGGTGACCGATCAGGCGGTTGGCCACAGCTACCGCGGTTGACCATCGAATCTATTGCTTGGTCACGCCGTCTTGTCGGTTCGGCGTGGCTTTCGGTGTTCGTGACGGCAGGTTGTATCTCAGGGGCGGGTTTCGTCGTTCACGTGGTGCTGTCGTCGCAGTACGGTCCTGGCCAGTTCAGCGGAAGTTCCGGTGGTGGTGTCGACAGTCGTGTCGTAGGTGTAACCGTGGTCGTGGACTGTGCGGAGGTGTCCTCGCGCTAGCCCGATTTCATTGCCGCGCGCCAGTTCCCGCTGCTCGGCGACGGCCAGTGGACAAGTGACGCGGACCAGCTGAACATCCAAGCCGTTCAGCGCATCCATCCACACCGGCAACAGATCGGGAGTAAGCAGCATCTCGTCGATGACCAAATCATCGCCGCCCTAAGCGAATTGGGCGGCCGCAGCACATGCGGACTGTAGCATCCGTCGCCCGACATCGCCGTACCGCACGGTGACCGATGGGCGGCCGCCCCTGTCGCTGGCGGTGCGGTCATACCAGAATCCGTCGCGACTGAGGACTGAGACTACTCGATCGCACCGCCGATGCTTACTTCGTGATCCCTCAACAATGGCAAGCTCGCCGCGATCGTGTCTGCGTCATCCCCCGCACCGATACCATCCGCATCGACATCAGCACCACCTGCAATGACAACTGAACCACCAGGGCCGCCACGATCCACGACACAAACACGAACATTTTCTATCGAAGGATCGGTCGATGACCGCATGCCTTTTCCGCGCGGTGCTCATGACCGAGTTGGTCGGTACGTCGAGAAAGTTGGTAGCTGCCGGGTGCGGGGTGAGGTTCACCCAAGGCCGGGTAGTTAGTGTTTTCGCTTGTCATGCAAGGGGTTCGGGTGTCCAGGTGGTGGCGCTGTAGATGCCTGGTCCGAGTTTGTGGATGAGGCCGTCGTCTGCCCACCGGCTCAGTTGTCTGTACATGGTGTTGAGGGTGATGTCGCCGAAGTGGGCGGCGATGTCGCGGGCACGCCACAAGCGGGTGGGGTCGGTGGTGAGCAGGGTCAGGATCCGGTGACGGCGGCGCGCGGTGGGGGCGGAATGGCTGTCGTGGCGGGAAGTGGTTGGCAGCGAGGGCGCTTCGGTGTCGGGCACGACGATGGCGAGGTCGATGCCGGTGACGGCGCGGCTGGTGTCGGGGCGCCCGTCGTCGCGGCGTTCGTGGTAGCGCGATATCGGTGATTTGACCTTGCGGGTGCTGATGCGTCGACGTCGCGGTGGCAGGAGGTGGTCCAGGATCCGAGCACCGATCCGCCCGATCGGGTGGTTACCTTCGTCGGCGGCGACTCCGGCGGTGATGACCTGGTCGCGGGCGGTCTGGAACGCGATGGTGAAGCTGCAGCGGTCGGGGTCGGTACCCGGCCGGGACTCTGCGGCGTCGACCATCACCGTGCGCAGCACCTGGTAGAGGCTCAGCAGCGCCCACATTTCCTGCTCGACACCGACCGGGTCACCCGAGCGCAGGACACGTCCGGCCATGATCGTGTGGCGCAGCGCGTAGTAGGCGGACTCGTGTTCGGACCGCTGGTGGTAGAGGCCGACCAGTGTCGCCGCCGGGTAGCGGCGGGCATCGTTCAGGGTTGTCACCAGGTGGTAGTCGGCGGTGAATGCTGTGCCGTCTACACAGGTCACGGTGATCCGGGCGTCGATGATCCGCACCGGGACCCCGGCGATGACCGATAAGTACGAGCCGTCTCTCAGACGGGTCAGGACCGGGTTGCGGCGGTTGCCGCGCAGCCGGCCCAGCACCTGAGCGCCGGTCGCGGACACCTTGGCCAGGAACTCGTTGCTGTCGAAGCCTCTGTCCCACAACACCAGCATGTCCGGTCCCAGAAGATGCAGCAGGCCGGAGGCGTAGCCGGTCTCGCCTTGGTCGGTGGGTCCGAAGACCGCCCCGATCACCGCGCGGGTGCCGGTCTCCACCAGTGTCATCAACTCCAGCATCGGGTAGGCGTATCGGGCGGTCGCGCTCAGCCAGGCCCGGTTGCGGGCGGTGTCGGGAACCTTCTGGGAGGTGCAGCCGTCGAAAGACACCATCCGATAGGGTCCGAACCGAACACCCGGAGTCCTCGGCTGCGCCAACGGCCCGGCCACGATGTCGAACAATGCCCGCATCGGCGCGACTCCCACTCGGCGGCGCAAGTCCCGCAACGCTTTCGAGGTCGGGGCGGCGGTCGGTATCCCGATCAACGCGGTCGTGAGTTTGTCCCAGACCAACCGGTAACCCACCTCGGGGAACAAGCACATCGCCAGCAGGAAGTAGACACCGACCCGCGACGGGAGATCACGCAACCGCCGTTGCACCGATCGTGTCTCGGCCAGGACCGCGTCGACGAGTTCAAAGGGCACCACCACGGTCAACTCACCCAGATGACCGGCGGCGAACCGGCCCGCGGCCACGGTCACCGACCGTGTGATCGTCGTCAACGTGGGAGGCAGGGGAGAATGAAACGGCAACGGAGCTCCTCGGAACAGATGTCTTGGTCGACTACCTGAACCAACGAGCTCCGTTGCCCTATACCCGAAACCCTTAAACCGCTTGCGCCACCAGCGAAAACACTAACTACCCGGCCTTGGGTGAACCTCAGGGCTCCGGCTCCGCGAGAGCCCCGCACCGGCGATCAGGTGGTGGTACTGCGGTAGGTGGTGAACAGGCCCAGCACAGTGATCAGGACAGTCACGCCTGCTTCCTCTCCGGCCAGCAGGCCAGCGGCTCCGGCCAGCGCTACGGCCACCCCGAGCACCAGCATGGGATGCGAACGTGGTCCGGTAGGTGGAACGGGCTGGTTGTGCTGATCGATGGGCGGGGGCGGGGTTACGCTCATTACATCTCCTGACGGAAGTGGCCCGGCGATAACGACGACCTCGAAGAGCGGATGAAGTTCACCGAGTACTACATGCGCCTGGTGATCGAGCAGTTCGAACACGCTGACCTGCTCGCATTCACAGGCCCGGTGGACATCGAGGGTCCGACACCATCCTGAACCAGCCACCCGCGCATTCATGCCGCGCACTGGGCGCTGTCTCGCCGCCCGGACCGCAGATCGGTGCGGCCGTGGTCTGCGACGGTCTCGGCTACCTTGGTCACGGGGTGGTAATTCGCCTCCAGCTATCGGAAATAGCGTGCATGATGTGCGGGTGAGGTAGGGCAGTCCTGCCTCGTCGGTGTTGTCCGCGAAGGAGTTTCATGCCCACGCGCCAGATTGTGATGTCAGTCCTCGCTGGAGTCGCGATGATCGCGGTAGCCCCCGTAGCCGCCGCGCTACCGTCGGGCAGTGGCGCACAACAGCCGACTGAGCCGACGGTGCGCATCGGTGACTACTGCGGATCGACGTACTCGCCGTCGACGCGGACCGCCCGCACCGCTGATGGCCGCCTCGTCTACTGCGTACAGGTCTCACACACCGATGCATTCGTGTGGTGGCCGACCCCGCAAACCATACCCGTCGACCCACACAACGCCGTCTCGCCAGGCCACCCGTGTCTGGACGAAGGTGCGCGATGGAGCGACCCGAACGGTCGAGAGATCTTGTGCGAGAAGACCCGCAACGGCCGCGCCGCGGGCAATCTGGTGTGGATGTTCGCGGTCTGAGCCACTCCGCCGTTGCCCCCTTGCCGCCCACGACTCCCGAGCTGCGCGATATCCAGCGCAGAACTGCTTGTCGGCGCTACGGCGACTTCCACCACCTCGGCAGCGCAGAGCCTCGACGGATGTTCGACTGACCACCGACTTGCCACGAATGCGCGCATTCTCACCGAGCGGTGGGGACCCAAATATGCTGCGATCATGCGTCTTTGGGAGAACGCGTGGGCGGACGGCTGTGAGCGGCGGATCTTCGCCGAGCAGGTGAGCGGGTTGACCATCCGTTGTGGTGCAACGTATTCGACACTTCCGGGTGGTTGACGAGGCGGTGACCGATGCGTTGTGGGAGCGGTTGGAGGCGTTGATTCCGTTGCAGCAGCATCGTTTCCGTCATCCGGGGCGGTGTCGGAGCAGTGACCGTGCGGCGTTGGAGGGGATCTTGTTCGTGGCTCGCTCCGGGATCGGTTGGAACCAGTTGCCGACCGCGTTGTTCGGGGCCTCGGGTGCGACGTGCTGGCGGCGGTTGGCCGAATGGCAGGAAGCCGGGGTGTGGCAGCGGTTGCACGAAGTGGTGCTCACCGAACTACGCGCGGCGGGGAAGCTGGAACTGTCGATCGCGTTGGTCGACGGGTCGCATCTGCGGGCTTTGAAAGGGGGGACCATGTCGGTCCCAGCCCGGTCGCCCGCGCGAAACCCGGCTCCAAGCACCACCTGATCACCGACGCGTACAGGACACCCCTCGCGGTGAGGCTGACCGGCGGAAACCGTCACGACGTCACGCAACTGATCCCGCTGCTGGACGCGCTACCCACACTCGGCGGACGCCGAGGGCGGCCGTGGCGGCGACCCCGCTACCTCTACGCCGACCGCGGCTACGACTACGACAAATACCGCCGACAACTGCGTGATCGCGGAATCGTGCCGGTCATCGCCCGCCGCGGCACCGGCCACGGATCCGGGCTCGGGGTGGTTCGTTGGCCGGTCGAACGCAGCTTCGCGTGGCTCCATGCGTTCAAGCGTCTGCGCATTCGCTACGAACGCCGCGCCGACATCCACCAAGCCCTACTCAGCCTCGCCTGCGCGGTCATCTGCCTCCGCAAACTCATTCTGAACTGATCTGTTAGTAGTGCGGTGTTCAGGCTGATGTCAGGCTGATATAGTTGGCAACTTTGACGGCACTCACTGATCCCGGCGAGCACCGTCAACGAGCGCTTTTCGTATTCCCGCGCCGAGATGCGTCAGCTCGTCTCATCTATATGGGACGGCCCAAGTTCAAAGATATTCGTCTGCGGCAAATATGACATGTCGTATTATCTAGGGCTGCTGCTAGGTGTTCTGTCGCTCTTACGCGGCGTTAGTCTGACGAATCAGCGTGCCAGACTAGCAAGAGACAGCAGCAAGTGCGTTGATTCGGGGTGCCAAATATCGGAGTGAGCTCCCTCAGGTCGCTGGTATCGGCCGCGACTGTAGCGCCAAGTCGCGTCGACGTTCACAATCCGGGCGTCGAAGTCCTCGTGGGAGTAGGGGTCGCCAGATTTGTGCAATCGTATCGACCGGACCTGTTCGGCGGTGCCGCGAGCCCCGGAATAGCCGATTCCGGGAGTCCCCTCTGCGATTCGATGCCACATCCCGGTCGCCCGATCAGCAGTGGAATGGGTAAGCACGATAGGGCCATTGATCGGCGCGTCACCGAGTAGACGCGAGAATCGGGCTGCAAAGATGTCTGGTGGCGCGGCCATCTGGAAGACCAACAGTGTGTCCACGGTGTACGGATACTGTGGGTTCGGTCGATTCCAGCCCAACGTCGTCGGCCGACTGTCTGCGGCTGCTTGCACGGCCTCGACAAGGAATCGCCCGCCGAACGAGTGCCCGACGCAGTGCAGGTACTGTCCACCTGCGCCGCGTAGGGTGACCGGTGAGCCAGGGCGGTGGCGAGTTGCATCCAGGTAGCCGAGGAGTTGGGCCAGCATCTGAGCTGCGCGTCCGGCGGTTGTCATCTCGTGTGCTCGGTCACGTATCCGGCGGTAACCGGACAGGAACGGGTTGCTCGACGACGGCCATCGGACTGTCACGTATTGGGTGGACCAAGAGCCGATGGCGGGATAGAGATTCGATTGCTGGTGAAAGGTAGCTTCCACAGATGCCTGCAGGCGGTGCCCGGCAGCGGCGGCCTTACTCGCTGTGTTCCGCCATCCGTGGACGAATACGACGATATCGGTGGTGTCTGCCGAAATATCCAGCTGGTCGGCCAGAAAACTCTCGATGGTATTTGCCCGCACTGGTCTGCCGGTGACCGGATCCACATAGTCACCGTTTTCGTCGAGATCCAGCAGGGTGTGTACAGGATTCCAGCTGGATGAATTCTGAGTGTTCCTCACTGCTGCTCCGTCCGCCAGAGATGAATGTCGATCCCGCGATACATAGAGAAGATCAGCCCGAGTGGATTTTGATATCTGTCCGCGAATTCGCGTGTGAGGGTGCGCATAATGTCTCCCAGCTTCGTTCCAGGCTGGAGAAAAGCGGTGAATAGTCTGGTCGTATACTCGAGCGCGAATGCCCTGGGCAGGTCGACTTGCGGTCCGACCAGGCAACGCGCTCCATAGTGCAGCAAATGGTGCCCGAAGGCTTGGTAGAACAGGGAAGCCATTTGCCCTCCCTGGCATGCGCTGACGAACACAAAAGGCTTGGTGGGAAGGTGTGCCCCGGACAACCACGCGATTATCTCGCTGCTGTAGATCTTTTCTCCGTCGCCGAGCATCAGATAAGATCGCCCGGACTCACCTCCGCTTACCTCTGCGTGGCAGCCGAAATACATGATGTGATCGTCGAATTTCGGATCCTGCAACGCGGACGCGAGCTGATGCTTTTCGCGACGAACTGTGACGTCTGTCCGTTCGGTGAAGAATGCGTGCAGCGGCGCAATGAATGGTGTAGGCGGATGCTCCTCGTCCACGCCGTCATCGATATTTAGCCCGACGACCACCCGATCTCTTGCGACCATGACGCGGCTGTCGAATCCCGGCACTCTTGAAAAAGTGTGTTCGACCAGATGCTGGTATCCCCAGAAACCTTCCATCGACCATGTCGGGTCGGAATCCCACGGCGACGCAGTGTCATCTGGTGGGACGTACAACACTGCCCACGGGGCAAACAAGTCATCGGACTCCATCGTGATCACCTGCTCGTCATCACGCAGGGCTTGTACGAGTCGGTCGCCGATCTCTTTCAGTCCTGAGTCACCATCCTGAAATAGCAACTGGAACATGGTGTAACCCGCTCGAGCGAGCGTAAGACCGATTCGATCGAGGCGGCCACGGTCGGCGGGCCGGGAAAGGTCCCACTCCTCGACAAAGGGGAATCTCTTTCTGCCTTCGTTACGCTCGTGGTGTTCGATAACCTGTTCCTGCCAGATCGAACGCAGGTCTCCGATCCCGGCATCGATGGTGGTGGCCTTGACATTGAGCTTGCCACGGTAGCCGCCGCCGCCGTCCTGGGGAAATGCGCTGCCCCATGCTTGCAGCGTGTAACCCTCGTCATCCCTACTGAAACGAATGTGGATGGTCCGGTTCCTGTTGTAGGAGACGTCGGGAATCTGCCGCAACCCATCGGTGTGATCGACCGTAACGGTGGTGTGCAGGTCCCGGCTCACCACATGCTCACTCACCTTTCGGCTGACCAACGAGCAGTTCCGCGCGAACTACCTGAAGTACCTGGCTGTCTCGATCCAAGTACACCATGAACTCCAGAACCGCCAAGCCGGACCGGTACGGTACAACATCGAAAAGAATAGGGCCGCTGGTGCGATCGACCTCCAGAACCGCCACTTGAGTCATCGGTCGGACGCTGGCGTGATCCGATTGCAGAAGTACACGAAGGCGGACGGATCGAGGAAGTAGCTCTCGATCCGCATGCTCGGCAGAGAGCACTTCATCCGGCACCACCGCGAAAGCCACACGCGTGCATTCCCCCGCCTGCGGCGGTTCATCGGAGACGCGTTGGACGCGAATCCTGCGCTTTCCCTTCGGTATTGCGTCGATATCTGGCAAGGTAATTGGTACCTTGGGTCGCGTATCATTGGCTTCGGGGCTGTGTTCGCGTTCGTTCGGTGGCGCCCCAGCCATTTCTTCATTGGCCTGCAATTTCTCTGCCATAGAAGCAAGTAGGTTGAGTGACTCCTCGGACAGATCGAACGCGCGACTCAACAAGCGACGCAGTCCATAGCTCTGCACTTGTGACAGTAGGTGAAGGTCGTGAATTATCTTGTCAGCGTAGATATCGTTGAAGAAGTAGTCCGGCTTGACCTTGAAGAACCTCGCCAGAACGGCAACAATCTCGTCTGACGGGTTGGTCCGCTTCCCCCTTCGTAGCTGCGATAGATATGAAGTCGAGATCGTATAGCCGGAAATCCGGAGTGCCGCAACCACCTCTGCGGTGGTATAGGGCTTGCGCCCTGGTGGATGCACCATTTCGAACAGCAAGTTGAGCCGAGCTGCGAAGTCAGACATGCGAGTCCCGCCCAGTTCCCTTCGCTGCGCTGACAATCGTCATCTTGGGCAGAAGTCTGTGAATGCTGCACCTCGGCCCGCAATCCAGCTCAAGGATAGACTGCATCGCCCGATTGCGGCACAGCTTCTCCGGTGTGGGAAAGCTGTCGCGCGGCGGGTGGGCTGTTTCCGTGCCCTAAGAGCTCCTAACAGGTTCGTTTGAGTGGCGATGACTGTCGTTGCAGTGCAGGATGTTTCGTCGTGGCGGCACCGTGGATAGCGGATGACTGGTTGTGGGCAGTGATCGAGCCGCTACTGCCGGTCAGGGTACCGGGGACACCGGGTCCGGCGCGGATGGACGACCGGCGTGCAGGGCCGCTGCGGGTCGGTGTCGGCCCCGACGGCAAAGTGCGACGCACGATATCGGTGCCCGGCACAGGCATCTACGACACCGAAATCATCGGCCGAGCCAACAAACCCGCAAATCCCACAGATCGTCCGTCGTCCGACGTGCAGCCGCCGCCACCGCCGCCGGTCGGGTCGCGACAGATCGAGCCATTGGTGCTCGAGCATCCGATCACGGCCAAGGGCCACACCGTCACCTTCGACGGATGGTGGATCGACATACAACGCACCGGCATCACCGCCAGGCTCGCAGCTAAGGTCAACTCATTCGATTCCACACGGATCCCGCTCGATCGCCTCGTGCGCGTGGAGTGGAAGCAGCCCTCGATGCTGGTCAACGGCCACCTGCGATTCGTCGTCGCCGACGAAGAGCCCTCCGCCCACGGCTCGGTGGTGGCCGCGGCCGACCCCAAAACCGTCCTGGTGACCAAACAGCAGGTCGAACGTTTCGAACGCCTACGGGCCGCCCTGTCGGAAGCGCTCGGCAGCGACCGCACCCCGCACCCCTCGGACACGGCAAACCCGGCACGCACCGACATCGACGACACCGACCTGCCGCCGGGGGACTGTGCGGTCGCGACACCCCCGGCCGCACCGCCAGGCTGGTATCCCGACCCACTGTTCCCAGCACTGTGCGCTGGTGGGACGGGACGAGTTGGACCCCACACACTGCCCCGCAACGCTGACATCGCTGCGCGCGACAGCTCGCCGCGGAGGAGACTCGGCGCCGCGACTACCTCATCGACCCGAACTCTCGAGGTCAGCAAGTGAGTTCAGAGCAGTGCCAGCAGCAGTATCGTGATCGGGATCATTGAGAGGTATCCGAGGATCAATCCGGCGATCGCGAGCCCGTCTCCGCGTTGTCCGGTTGTGCGTATTTCGCGGAGTGCGGCGTGTCCGAACAGGATCGCCAGGGGTGGCAGCAGGATCCCGAGTACGACAGCGGTGACCGCGAGGGAGTTGGTTCCGAGGTGACTGGTCGATGATGGTGCGCCGCTGATCTTGTCGGCGGTCACCGGCTGTCCTTGGGCTGTGTATCCGACGACCGGGAAAACCGGTTCCCCAGTGTCGGTGAACCCGATCGGCGTGGGCGCGGGATCGAGGCGTTCGCGGACCGAGGATCCGTCGTGGCGTTGCAGGAGCGTGTCGAGGGTCGGCCGCTCGCCGGGAGATGATGCCGGCGGCGTATCGGTCGATAGACGGCTTGCGAATACAACCACTAGTAATATCGCACCGAGTGCTGAGATAACAGGAAAGCCGCCGGGTTTCACCGGTATTGCGATACCTGCCACCACCATCACGAGCCCTATCGCCAGGGCGGGGCCGCGAACGTCCCTCATATTCCACTCCGCCATTTGTTGCACGGGCTAATTCTGTTCAAGGGAACCACTTTCCGTGCCGGGCGATGCTATCCCCGACAGCGTTTTTATAACGTCTCGTTCCGAAGCTGCGAGATTTTCGGCTCCCTGGCGAGCTGGCCGGTCGCCAGGATATCCGGACAAACCGTTCGGACCGAAATCGTAGGCCAGTCCGGAAGCACCGACAGCGACACGGGTAGCGAAGTCCGAAACCCGACGGATCCAGTGATCGTGATTGTTGCGAGTGCGACTGCGACTGGAGTCGATCGAGGCTTCGAATGCCAGATCCGGCCCCGAGGGCGATCAGCCGAATAGGAGCTTCCGATGGACTTTGGCGTGGTCCAGGCGCAGCAACAGCGGATGAGCACCTGCCCTTTGTCTGCGCGCGTACCGCATCGGATGTGGTTCCCAGGAGTAGTGCTCGAAGGCTCGCGGGGGTCGGATGCCAGCAGGGTGCGATTGTGGGATGCCCGCACCCGTCAGCAGGTCAGGCCAACGCTCGTCGGTCACAACCGCCGCGGCAACAGATCTAGCTTTCAGCCCCGACGGCACTCTGCCCGCAACCAGCGCAGAACTCGATGACCACGCCGTAGGGCTCCGGGATATGGCCGAACTGCGATAACAGCATCAGCATCAGAGGCGTTGGATGACACAGTCAGGCCCGGCGTGAACGCACGGCGGGACGCGGAACGCGAACTCCATTGCGGCGCAGTCAGCATGGTCCGGCGACGGCGCAGACTCAATTCAGTGTCGCGCTCTGGAAATACATACGTAGTGCAGGCGCGGAACACCAGCCGAGGTCAGTCGATCGGTGCCACGAGCGCGTCGAGCATGACACGATCCTGGCTTGCTGGAACCACGGCACATCCAACCTCGACGTGTGTTACCGGCCCTCCGCATCGGCGTGTCAGAAAGTCGGTATAGGCCGCGAGTCCCCGTGTCCGGTCCGAGCGCCAATCGTTGGATGTTCCCCGCGTGATTGCTCGGTGTCGGTGGGTGAATCCGGCGGCCGTCGCCAGTGTCAGGACGAACACCCCGTGGCCGTTCGTTGCCCGGAGCTTTTCCCAGTCCTTGCTGAACCAGTCGATGGACGCCTGTTCTCGATTGTTGAGAAAGAAGTGAGTGAACGCCGACTTGAACTCCACGGCGGTCTCGTACACACGCAGGTCGATCCGGCTTCCGAGCATTGCCTTGACCGGTATCTCGCGCTCGACGGCCGCGTGTGGAACCCCTGCCTGCACAAGTCGTAGGATCGTTTCCCACACCCACTGTGATTCTCCCTGCGCGAACGAACTCGCCAGCGCCAACCGATCCAGACCAGCAGTGTCATGTCCGATCGCCTCCAGCGCGCTGACGACCAATCCGACCGAGCGACCCGAGGTTTCTCCGAGATAGTCCGCGATACCCACCTGCGACATCTTCCTGGTCGCAGCGCCATCGTGCAGGCCAGGCCGGAATCGGTCCGTTGCGTCGGCTACTGGTCGACCTCCAGCAGCCGATCACGCCAGAACCTGCTTCTCGCTAGGGCCATTCGAGACCGGCGGTCTGCAGACCGGTCCATCAGGCGCCGATTACTGCCATTGAGGTGGGGGCCGGCACCGCGGCCTGGCTTCCACATCGGCGGGCATATCAGTGCGGAGGTATTCCACGGACTCGCAGCGTTCGTCCTCGAACCGTCCACAGCGCGTCCGCGGAATCGACTGGTGAACGCCCCCGACGTGGCGCCAGCAAGCCTGAATCCCTGCGGGTTTCGGGCATCGAAATCATCCGATTATCCGATCAGTTGCTCGTGACCGTTTCCCGCCAGCTAACGTGAGGGTCGCGCGGCATGAGCGTCTACGCCGCCTTCTAGATGAGGAACGATGACCGACCCATATCAGCCACAGTCCGGCAGTGCCCCCGAGTGGCCCACAACAGCTATCCCATCCGACGGAGTCCCGCAGCCCGGCAATCTCGTGCCCGCAGCAGGGTTCCCGCCGCCGACCGGGCAGATGCCGACAGCCGGATACATGCCGACCGCGCCCCTGCGTGAGGTGTCGATCGATCATCGCCGACAGACATTGGCGATGGCAGTCGCGCACGAGGTCGCCCGTGGAGCCCGCGTGGAGTCGCAGACCGAAACCATGGCGATCATCGTGACCGGGTCGAAACTCAATCACGTCCTCCACCTGATCCTCACCCTCGCTACCTGCGGCTTCTGGGGCATCGGGTGGTTGATCGTGGCCGCCGCGCAACGAGAACACCGCGCGAGCATCACCGTCGATCCATACGGGCAACTACTCAGGCAGCAACTCAGCTGACCGACAGTCGCAAAATCCGCCCAGAAACCCGCAACATCCCGCGCACAGCGGGTTTCTGGCAGCGCGCGGCAGCAACATCACCAACCGCGGGACCCGCGCAGACTTGCAGACTTCAAACTGCACCGGATGCCCTACGCCGCCGAGCGACCGGCGATGGTGGCAGTACTTCCTGGCGAGGACGAGACCTCGACCGGCCGAACAGTATGTGACCGCACTTGCAAGGACAGTGTTCGCGCACTCGGACTGATCGGCAGCGATCCACCGATGTCGTTATCTGCGTTCCGAATCGAGACCGCTGCCGACGCCCTCGCGCAGTTGACACAGTTCCCCCACCACTGGGACGCACGCCAAATGGCTGGCGCAGTCGTTGCAGTCGGGCCGATCCGGCTCGCCCTGCCGATGCCCTACGACTGGCCGGGCCCGGTCTTCCCAGTAGCGCGTCTCCGGATTGGTCGAGTCGGGGAACGACGGCGTGGATGCCATCGTGGCGACGACTCTCGTATGCGGTCCAGCACGACGCGAACCGACGCCTGATCCAGGCGCTGGCCCGCGGATCACGGCCGGTATTCAAGCAGCGCCGGTATCGACGGTGGATGGTTGCGCAGATGAAGTCGCAGCCGGGTGCACCACAGGCTGCCAGAGGCCGACCCCGTCGCTGGCTTTGGCTTCAATCCGTCTGTTGTGGCAACCGGCCAGATCCCGCCACGTCGGGACAAGGTCCGCGACACGCCCGGAAACTGTGCATCGGATCTCTATCGGGCCTTCGCACCCCCTGCCACGGCGCTTTCCAACGGTCGCAGTGTCGAATTGACAAATCCGGGCTGGGCTACTCTCGGATGCCGGAGATGGCCGACGTACGTCTTCGGCCCGACAGACAACAGCGCTATATGCCGACGACAGGGGAGAAGCCGAGGACCGATGACCGACGTGAACAGCGACCACACTGACGACCTACTGGCGACCCTCAACTACCTGTCCAACCGGGAGCTCCGAGATTTTGGAGCTCCCTCGGAAAGGTACGAGGTTTCTTCTACCGTCGTCGAAGTTCACTTGGACAGCACCTTTGCCACCATGAGCGATCTCCTGCACCTCGCCTTATTAAGCAAAGAAGCACAAGATGCGCCGGAGATGGAGAAGACTCTGTGGGAAACAGACTTCACCTTCAAATCAGTACCGTGCACCATGCGGCATACCAATTTCGGCGTAACACTACAGGTGTATGTTGCCGACAAGGGGGACACACTTGGTCGTTCAATCGGCGATGAAATCGCCAAGCAGCTCCGCAAAGCGGCGAAGAATATACAAGAACGGATCGTGGAACCCCGGATCGCTGAACAGCGAAAGAACAACAACGTGGAGATCGTCAACCAACACAACCGATACCAGGGGTTGTTCTCCTATTTCAGAGACAGGCTCGACGAATCTCTGCACGTTACGACATCCGAAGAAACTTCTCCTACAAGCACGGCACCTCTCACGACCGGGCCGCCCGCCGATGAACTCGCACAGGGCCTGACCCACCTCCTGCAGGGGGTCCAGTCCGAGGTCGCCAGACGCCACGAGATCGCCTACCTTGCCACGGCGCTCCTGGCTGGGTACTTCTCACTGATCCAGCACCGCCTCATCCTCCTGACCGGATTCTCCCCGAGGGCGATGGAGAACGACTTCTCCGTGGATGAACTGCTGACGATGGAATGGCGAAAGCAGTTCGCCGCGGCTATGGCAGGTCGGACGTCGCCTCACGATCAAAAAGCACTCACCAATCTCTCGAATCTGGCAAGGACTTACAGGAACACCTTGCTACATGGTGGAGGCGGACGCCTCGCAGACGGCATGTACATCGAATGGGCTCCAGGCTGTCACTCGATCGTCACCGAGCGCGGTGAGTTCACGGACCAATATATGCTGAGCCAACCTGCGGTCACCGCTGATCAAGCCGAAGAGATACTGGCGAAGATCGGCGAAATCGAAGCATGGTTTAAATCCCTGCCCTACTTCCCCTGGATCAACGAGGGCCTCGCAGTCAACTTTCGACGAAGTGCAGTCGAGACCGCGCTCCGCCATCTTCAAGAGAATACTGTGTCGAATTATATTGAGTACGAAAGCGAAGGTTACGACCGCGATCTCAACTTCGAATGGTGAATTCGTCCATCGAAACGAACGCATCAATGGCTGACGTGTAGACCGCGCAGCGCCGAAACTCGTCTATTTCGGCTCGCGATATGTCATATCTAATTGTGTTCGGGCAAAACCCTTGCGGCACAATGCAACCAGAGGAGAGGGCCTGAAAATCCGATAAACATGACAGCACCGGAAAAATCTGGAAAACCCGACGCCGAGGAGGCGCACCACAGTCCGACACATCACCAGCCGGCGTGACTGTGAAATGTTGCTGACTTTACCGGCTCGGTCGCTTACGATCGTAAGACATTGATAGGATGGTTTGGTGGTATACGACATACCCGAGTGGGCGCTGGAAGCGGCGGCTCGGCTCGGCATCGAGCCGTACGAGATCATGCAGGTACTCAACGGGCCGGGACGCCGATGGCCGCGTCCTGTGCGCGGTCCAGGTGATCTACCCGCTCTGATGATCATCGGTCGTACCGCTGCCGGAGTCCCGCTCGCGGTGGTCGCCCGACCAATCGCGCAATGGGATCAGCAGGTCATCGGCGTATTAACGGTGACCGGTGAACTCCTTGCCGAGTTCGAGAAATGGGAGGCACACCATGAGTGAGCAGAACAGATACCCGAGCAATGCTGACCAGGCCGAGCAGTTCCTCGGCGCTTTGCGCTTCGACGACTCTGCCCCCGAGCCGGACCTCCCTGGTCCGGATACTCCGGTGACTGTGTCCAAAACTGTCCGTATTCCGTTCGAAGTCAATGAGAGTATCGAGGCAGAGGCCAAGAACCGTGGAGTGCCGTTTGCCGTTGTGTTCCGTGAGTGGCTCACGATCGGGATGGCGGCGGCGACCCAGGACCAGAGCGATGACGCCCCGGTCAGTCGCGCCGAGGTTCGTCGAGTTCTGACATTGGCGCTGTCCAGTTTGCATCCGGTGCAACGCTCGGCCTGACAGCCCCCGCTCGCACCCGATGATCGGTTCTCGAGGTCTGATCCGGCGAACCCGACACCGACACCTTCCATGCCAGTGTCCCGATGACGGTGGAAGTATGGGGGCCGACGTCGACCGCACCGATGTCTCGGTCCGAGTCGTCGTCGCCTTCGACAGCGACGGGACTACCCGGAGTTGATGCTGTCTGAATCCCACACACCACTCGGGATACCCGAAGCCTGCAAGATCGCGGGCAACCTCCTCGAAGCGGTCGACCTCTCCGCCGACAACCAATAAGCCGCCTTGCGCGTCGGCCGAGAAACCGCCGGCCGGGAGGCGGCGAGATGGCGGGAGGTCTACGAACTCGCGATGCGACTACGCGGGTATGAGGTCGCAGCTGATCCGGACGCCGCGCGCCGACGACGAAGAGTGGTGGGAGAGCTACATTCCCGGCGACCTGCCGTTCGATCAGACCGAGATGCAGGCCGCCTTCGCCCATGTCGCGACGTTGCGCCGGTGCTGGCCCCGCGGGGCGGGCGGGTCGGTCAGCTAGGTAGACGTTCGCGGCCCTGGTAGAGGGATTCGACGAGCAGTTCGCCGCGGCGGGCGATGGGATAGCTCACCGTTCGGTCGGCGCGTCGACCGAACGTCTGGTTCGTGGGGCGCTGGAACCAGTGATCGATGCGGGTGGCGGTGATCGGCGACTGCTCGCCCTCGACCAGGATCATCACGAAGGGGGCGAAGGTCATGATCCAGCATTCGTCGGCGGTGGAGGAGTCGGTGGTCAGGTCGATCGTGATCGCCGAGGCGCTGGTGTTCAGGTATGCCGTACCGGCGTTGGCCAGCGCGACGTGCAGGGTGAACGGTGCGATCGAGGCGGGTTCTTCGCTGAAGTAGGCAGCTTGGAGCTGGGGATGGTCATCGAGCAGTCGTCGAGTGTTTTGCACGGCGAGGATCCCGCCGAGGATCTGGCGGGCGATGCGTCCGGGATGCAGGTTCCGCATCGTCTCGGGGTCGACACCGCGACCGTGTTCCAGCGGCAGTATCCACGCCGATCCGTCGGAGCGGTTCCGTGTCCACAGGTCGTTCGGATCCGCACCGAAGACATGGCGGTAGGCTGCACCGCATCGGGGCAGGTGGCCCAGGACATCGGCGTGCCATGCGGTGTAGGCCTGCGGGAGACCGCGTTCGCTCGCGCCACCGTTGCACTGCATGCACAGGGTCTCGAGGGCGTGGCCCTTCGGGAACTGGCGGAACACCTGGAACTCGTCGCCGAACTGCTGATACAGCGTGACCTCGGAGTTGTTGCCGGTCGCTTCGGGCGGCAGATGCTCGCGGGTCATCTCCTTCTCCTGGCCGCAGTGGCGGCACCAACCCGTATCCATCGGCCCATCGTTCACCCGCGCACGGCACCCACACAACTCGATTTCCGAGCACCGGCCCGATCACGGCGGAGGCCGAGTGTGACATCGAGTATCGTCCGTCGTCGATCGGGCGGGCGAAGGTGGTGGCGGTTGCGATTCGGACTGCCCCGGCGGGGTGGAATTGGAGGTTTTCGATGGTTGGATCCGCGGCACGGCCGCCTCGCAAACGTACACGGCGTTCGCCGCACCCCACGGTGGAGGACGCGCCCACCCGATCGTGGATCGACGCGCCGTGGGCGACGACGACGATGGTCGTGGCGCTAACGGGTCTGAGCTTCTGGTGCTTGGATTCCCTGCTCGGCGCCGGTGTGGAGATCAACGCCGCGCTCGCCGCGGTGGTGGCGATCCTGCTGTGTGTCGGCCGAGTGTGCGGGCTTCGGATGAACGAGGCGGTCGGGTCTGTCGCGGCGAGGCAGCGGCGATGACCCCTGGAACGAATGTGCTGGTTCCGAAGTCGGCGCTCGAGGCGCTGGAACTGATCCGGATCGAGCGCGGCTACCGATCCCGCAACCAGACCGTGCGCGCACTGTTGAAGGAGTACGTCCTCGACCAGCAGGACCGCGACCCGCAGCAGCGGCTGATGCACGTGGCCACCCTGATGCGGTACCCGTCGCCGCACCGCGCGGAACGGACCTCGAGGCAGGGCACCGGTGTGCCGCTGCGCATACCCGTAGATAGGCCGGCATGGGATACGCTGCGGGCCTTGGCATTCCGACTGCCTGGACAGACCATCGGCCGAGGCATCACGACTACCAGGCTCGCCCGAGAACCGACGCGGTCCTGACCGCGATCGCCCGAGTCCGACCGTTGGAGGACCCCGCAGTGGGAACCCACCAACTGCTGACCCACCGCCAGGCGCACGGGCTGTGGCGAATCGTCGTCGACATCACCCGATCTCGCCGCGAGGCCCAGCCGCGGGCAGGTGAGGGCGGCCCCAGGAGGGCTTGCCCGTGATCCGCTGCCTGAACTTTCGAACAGGTCGACCAAGACACCGCGATGGCCTATGTCAACGACGGAGGCCCCTTAGCCGATCTGCGAGCGTTCGGATTCGTTCGGAATTCCGACAGCTTCGCTGCCTCGTTTGTGCTGCTCAACGATGCCGTTGTTTCGGCTTGGTTCGGCTTGCCTGTTTCCGAATGCTTGCCACTGGGCTCGACCCGCAAGGTCGGGTCATGACCGCAACAATGATCCTCACCTGCATTACGACCGCGATCCTGATCATCCAGTCCGCCACGCGCATCCCCGCCGCTGTGGCCGAACTGCTGCATGAGTGCCAGCAAGTGATCACCGCGGCCCGTGACCTGAAAGCCGCTACACGACAGCGCAACCACCGCCTTCGGGTCGATCGCGGACGTGGCGCCCGTCGCCGCGATCAACGAATTCGGCGATCGCGGTGAATGTCTACGGAGTCGCGCGTGGACGGGGCTATTCTCCACACACGAGGCCGAGGAGGGGGCAGGACAGAGCAGCTATGGTCGATCCGAACACCATCAGCACCCGTGCAGAACTGGTCACCGCGATCGCGGAGATCGTCAAACGCGGCGGCCGCAGCTACGCGGACGTCGCCGCTGACTCCGGGGTGGGGGTCGCGACAGTCCATGCCATGGCCAACGGCACCAGCTTTCCTCGCTGGACATCGCTGGAACCTCTGTTGCTGACCCTGTGCGAGCTCACCAGCCACGAACTCGACGCGTGGCGCGGCGCGCACGGCCGGGCTCGAGCCAATGCCGCCAAAGACTCTCGACAGTCACGAGACTCCGACACGGTCCACCCTGGCCGACCCGCGAGCATCGAAGCAGATGTGGTTCGCGACAACAGCCCGCCCGAGCCACCAGGTGAGGCGAGGGCCGCGGCCGCACCGGCAGGCATGGCTGCCCGGACCGCGCCCTCGCGCGCGTCGGCGAAGTTCGCCGCACCCAACCCGACGCTCGAGCAGTTGGCCGAGGAGATTCGCCTCCGGCTGCAGCATGCCGAGGAGAGTCTGGCGGTCGAATTGCCCGACGCGCTGCCGGTGCGATGGGACGAAGTAGCCGAGCGTGCAGGGGATGCGTGGGCCAATATCCAGAGATCGCGCCGGACAAGTCCGGGGGCACTGGTCCACGCCGCACCGATCGACCTCGGCGGAGAGCTCAAAGACATTCTCGAGGTCTATAAGAAGGTCCCCTCGGGACGGCTGGTGATCCTCGGTGCCGGGGGGCAGGGAAAGTCCGTGCTCGCGATCCGCCTGAGCTTGGACATGCTGGCCGAGCGGGAGCAGGGCGACGACGTCCCTGTCATCATCGATCTCGGAGCATGGCGTGGTGATATCCCGGTAAACACTTGGATCCGCGACCAAATCATCCACCACTTCCCTCAAATGGATGACCACGCCGTAGCGGGCCTCATCGATGACAGGCGGATCTTGCCGGTTCTGGATGGATTCGATCAGATCGCGCAGGATCTGAGAGCTGCGGCGATGGAGGCACTCAATGTCACACCACGCAGACCCATGGTGCTGACATGTCGAACCAACTCCTATCCGCCGAATCCCGGCGCGTTGTTGAAGAACGCCGCCGCCATCGAGCTGCAGTTCCTGTCCTGCGACGAGGTGGCCGACTACCTCGACACGATCGGATCCGAGTGGGAAACGGTCACCACGACAATCCGGGACCAGCGCGGTGACTGCGCCGTGATGAATGTTCTTGCGACACCACTGATGTTGTTCTTGGCTCGCAGCGTCTTCGGGACATCTACCGGACACGGACAGGACCAATCGACGGCACCCGCTCGGATACTCGATGGTCGATTCGCCGATGAGTCCGTTCTCCGAGCTCACCTCCTCGAAGGGTTCGTGCCCTCGAAGTTCCCGATCCGGCACCGCAGAGCGGCGGACACGACGAGCGGAACTCAACACTGGGACCGACGCCCGGACCTCGTGCCTGGTTGGCTGGGCTTTCTCGCCGCGCACGCGGAAGCGACCCAAACCATCGCATGGTGGCAGCTGGTGGACTCGGTTCCGCGCTGGTTCCGTGTGTGCGTCTATGTCGTCCTCAGCGCAGGATTGGGCCTGGTCGCGACGGGGCCAATCCTGGGTTGGGATGCCGCGTTGCTGATCACGACGGTCGGGGCGGCCGTTGCCGGGGTCTATGGATGGTGGCACGTGGGCGAGCCCCCGTACCGTGTTGAACTGGCTTTCGGAGTCCGAGACAGACGCTTTCAGCAGGAAGCGTTGTTGGGACTTCCTTTCGGGTTCTGCGCGGCGATCTCCGGCTGGGTTCTGGTCGGTTCGGGTGGGTGGCGATGGCTGTTGCTGCCGATCGCCGGACTGGTGGGAGGCACGGTACGTGCTGCGGTGGGGGCTTGGTGGCTTGGACGTGAAAAGCCCTTCGTCAGCGAACTGGTGGTCATCGGG
>NZ_JAFMPL010000075.1:0-38770 GCF_019038455.1 Nocardia noduli | reverse complement strand
CCCCTACCCCGTCCCCCGCGGCATCATCCGCTCCAGCCGGCGCGGTGGTCGGCTCGCCATCCGACCCCAGCCAGATCGTGACCTCGTCACCGCGACGAGATCCGCCGGGAACATCAGCGGTCGCGGTCGCGGTATGTCCGCTCCGGCTCCACTGCACCTCGGCCTCGAACTGGACATCGTCGGCGCCGTAGCGGTTAGTCGCCGGTAGTGTCCGCTCGGGCTCGGCTGTGAGCATCGCCTTCACCGGCGTCTTCCGGGCATTCTCGACATCGATGCGGTCCACTGATGCCGCGTATTGCATGGTGCCCACCGCACCCGCGAGCGGGACCGCGACGATGACCATCGCGACGGCGAACAGGCAGATCACCCACTGCGTCCGGTCCGACATACGCATCAACGAGTTGGCCTGCCACGGCGCGGTTCGCCAGAGCCGCACGGGCAGCGACGGGTAGGCGGCCACCTCGATCACCTCTTCCGATGGTGCTGTCATCTCGACGCGGATCGCGTCGAATCTGTCGACGAGCATCCCGCGTTCGAGTGATGGCGCGGCAGAGAAGAAGGTCCTCTGATCGACGGGTCGACCGACCTCGCTTTCGGCGACCCGCCGACACCGGGCGACCGCCATCGGTCGGCGGCGGATCGGCCCTCCACGGCGACGACCAAAGACCTTTGCCGGTAGGTCGGCGGTCTCTACTGCGATCCGCTCATCCCTGGTCGAATCGAAATCGTCATCGTCCCCACCATTTGGAGGCCATCATGAGCCTGCTCCCCGCACACCGGCACCACTCACTGTGGCCCGATCTGACCGATTGGCTCACCGGATTCCCCGCCGTGGAGAACATCCGCCCGTTCGTCGAAGGCCGTCTGATCCGCGTCGAAGACGAGACCGCCGACGGCAAATATCTCGTTCGCGCGGAGCTTCCCGGCGTGGACCCGGACAAGGACGTCAGTGTGACCGTCCGGGACGGACTGCTGACGATCAAGGCGGAACGGAGCGAGCGGCAAGAGACGAAGGGACGTACCGAGTTCACCTACGGCTCGTTCACCCGCTCGGTGGCCCTGCCCGAGGGCGCGAACGAAGACGACATCGCCGCCACCTACGAAAAGGGAATTCTGACGATCGCCGTTCCGATCGCCGCCGCCGAGGCGTCAGAGCCGAAGCATGTGACGATCACGTCCGCGGAGTAGCCGGGTCATCCGGGCGGATCTCGATGATCGGCCCGGAATCCGGTGCGAACCCGGGACCAATGCCCCGGCTCCGCCGACCTTGGGCCCTGTGGAGGTCGGTCACGACGGCGCAGGCTCGAGCTACGGCGCTCGTCGCGCCGGATGAGCCCAGGAGGAAAACATGACGCATCAGGACGATCCGTTCGCCGCCGCACTTCAGACAGCGCACGCGTGGGTGCGCACGGTCGCGCAGAGTATCGGCACCGACGACCGAGTTTTCGCCTATCGGGTACTGCGATCCTGGTTGCACGCGGTACGCGACCGGATCGGTGTCAGCAGCTCTGCACACTTGGCCGCGCAACTGCCCGAAGTACTGCGAGGCATGTACTACGAGGGATGGGTGCCCGGCCGTGTCCCGGTACACCACGACGTCGGCGCGTTCGTCGGACAGTTCGCCGCCGAGGCGGGTCTCGAGCCCGACGACGTACCGGAGATCGCGGGCGCGGTCACGAGAGCTCTGAACGACTTGTTCTCGCCCGGACAGCTGAACAAGGTGTCCGCGGTCATGCCGATGCCGCTGTTCCGTGTCCTGTCCGGCGATCTCGACAGTGCGCGGGCGCAGCGGTTCGAGCCGACCACTACCTCCGAAGGCAACGGGCAGGCCGATGCCGATCGGCTCGTTCACCTCGAAGACCGGGTGAAGGTTCTCGGCGCCGCGGTAGCGCTACTCGCGCGCGGCGCCGAGCGTCTGCCGATCGATGAAATCGAGAACGACCGAATGGCTTCCGCCGCGCAGCAGGCACATCGCCTACTACTCGCGGAGGGCTTGGTCGGCGCCGACGGCGCGGAATCGTGATGCGCGCCCGGATCACTCAGCGATGTCGCGGCCCGGGTGGTACTGCGGCCTCACATCGACATCATCGCCGCCCGCCATCGATCAGCAAGGACGGCGAGCTGTAACCACACGACTCGGTCCACTCCGTAACTCAGGGAACAACAATGAATCAGGTTCGCGTGGAATCCGATACTCCCCGGACGATCTTCCGTGACAGGCACGAGGCGGGGCGGGTCCTCGCCGGGTTGCTCGAACACTATCGCGACGACCCGGACGTGCTCGTGCTCGGCCTGGCCCGTGGCGGGGTCCCGGTCGCCTGGGAAGTCGCCGCGGCCCTCGACGCACCTCTGGATACGCTGATCGTGCGCAAACTCGGCGCGCCGAGCGATCCGGAATTCGCCATCGGCGCGTTGGCGATGGGCGGACGAATCGTGCTCAACGACGACATGATCCGCGGATTACATATCACCGCGGAGGAGGTCCGGCGGATCGCCCGCGCGGAGACCGAGGAGTTGTATCGCCGCGAAGCGGCCTACCGTGGCGACCGCGGCCCGCTCGAGATGGCGGGGCGGACGGTGATCCTGGTCGACGACGGATTGGCCACCGGTGCGAGCATGTTCGCCGCGGTCGAGGCGATACGGGCGGACCAACCGAAGCGAATCATCGTGGCGGTCCCGGCCGCCCCCGAGTCGACCTGCCGCGAGCTGGGGGCCGGCGTCGATGAAGTGGTCTGCGCGACAATGCCTTCGCCGTTCGGGTCGGTCGGCGCGTCGTTCTGGGACTTCACCCAGGTCACCGACGAACAGGTACGGGTGCTGCTGAGCACGCGGACCACGGGAACAGCTGTGCCACCCATCGATATCGCGGCGACCATCGCCGCGGCCGCCGTCGAGGCGCCGGGCGGCATGCCACCCCCGCATGTCCTCGAGGAACTGATCGGCGACGCACAGATCGTGTTGATCGGCGAAAGCTCGCATGGCACAGAGGAATTCTATGCCGCGCGGGCGGCGATCACCCGCTGGCTGATCGAGAACAAGGGTTTCACCGCGGTCGCCGCCGAGGCCGATTGGCCGGATGCCTACCGAGCGAACCGCTACGTACACGGGCACGGGACGGATACCACCGCCGAGGAGGCGCTGCGCGGATTCGAGCGCTTCCCCTCCTGGATGTGGCGCAATACGGTGGTCCGCGATTTCATAGCCTGGCTACACGATCACAACCGTGAACAGCGATCACGTGATCTCCCGCGCACCGGCTTCTACGGCCTCGACCTGTACAGCATGCACCGATCCATGCAGCAGGTGGTCGACTACCTCGACCGCGTGGATCCCCGCGCGGCGCTGCGGGCGCGCGACCGATACGGCTGTTTCGACCATATCTCGGGCGACGACGGACAGGCGTATGGATTCGCGGCCGCTTTCGGAGCGGGAAGATCCTGTGAGACGCAGGCGATCGAGCAACTCATCGAACTACGAGATGATCTCCTGGCGCGGGAGGATTCGGACCCCGCCGACGCCGACGACCGATTCGACGCACTCCGCAATGCGTGGACCGTTCGTGACGCGGAGACGTATTACCGCGCGATGTTCGGCGACCGCGTCTCATCGTGGAATCTACGAGACCGGCATATGGCCGAGACGCTGGACGCGCTGGTCGAACACCTACAGCCCGACGAGCCAGGTGACCGACAGGCGCGGATCGTGGTGTGGGCGCACAACTCGCACGTGGGCGACGCCCGCGCGACCGAGATGGGCGCGGAAGACCAGCTGACGCTCGGCCAGTTGGTCCGTCAGAAATACGGTGCCGGTTGCCGTTGCATCGGATTCAGCACCTACGCCGGCTCGGTCACGGCCGCCGAGGAATGGGGCGGTCCCGCCAAACGCGAGGGCGTACGGCCTGCACTCAGGTCGAGCATGGAAGAAATGATGCACGACACCGGAATGACGGAATTCGTGCTCCGCATGGATCTTCCTGGCGACGCGATCGATATCCTGCGACAACCGCGGCTGCAGCGAGCCATCGGGGTGATCTACCGCCCCGGTACCGAACGCCAGAGCCATTACTACCACGCCAGACCAGCAGATCAGTTCGACGCACTCATTCACCTCGACGTGACCACCGCGATCACGCCGTTGGAACCGACCAGCCAATGGATCAACGGCACGGTACCCGAGACCTATCCATCCGGGTTGTGAGGGAGCCCCCGGCTCAGGGCTGCCCAGCGCTGCCCCTCGGAGTGCTCCATCGGCGAACGGCGTAGATCACAGCACCGATGAAGACGACCAGCGCGCCCGCGAGCATCGACGAGGACGGCAGCGTGAAGGCAAGAGTCGCGCATCCGATCAATCCGGCCACCGGAATCGCCCGCATCGGTCGGCGCTCGGTTGCGGGCAGTGTCCACGCGCAGACATTCGCGATCGCGTAGTAGACCAGGACGCCGAACGACGAGAACCCGATCGCGGCACGGACATCGGCGGTCGCGGCCAGCACTGCCACGACAATGCCGACGGCTACTTCGGCGCGATGCGGAACTCCGAATCGGGGATGCACCGCCGCCAGAACAGAAGGCAGGTGGCGGTCACGGGCCATCGCCAGTGTCGTCCGCGAAACGCCCAGTATCAACGCCAGCAGCGACCCGACCGCGGCAACGACAGCGCCGACGCGAACGACCGGCTCGAGCCACTCGGCCCCGGCCGACCGCACCACCTGCGACAAGGGTGCGCTCGCTCGCGACAGATCCTGTGGCCCCAACACCATCAGCGCGGCGACCACGACAGCCACGTACACGAGCACAGTGATACCGAGGGCGAGTGGAATCGCGCGGGGAATCGTGCGCGCCGGGTCACGAACCTCCTCACCGAGCGTCGCGATCCGCGCGTAACCGGCGAAGGCGAAGAACAGCAGACCCGCGCTCTGCAATACCCCGAACATGCTTATGCCGGAACCGAATTCCAGCCGTGCGACATCGGGGGATCCGGCGCTCAGCGCCGCGACCACCACCGCCGCGAGCACCGCGAGCACGATCGCGACGACCACACGGGTGGTCAGCGACGACTTCTGCACGCCCCGATAGTTCACCGCCGTCAATGCGACGACCGCCGCGACAGCGACGGCGTGCGCGTGCTCGGGCCAGGCGTACACACCGACCGTCAGCGCCATCGCCGCGCACGACGCGGTCTTGCCGACCACGAAACACCATCCCGCCAGGTACCCCCAGAACTCCCCCAGCCGCTCACGTCCGTACACATACGTCCCGCCCGAGGACGGATACCGCGCCGCCAATCGTGCCGAGGACATGGCATTGCAGTAGGCCACCAACGCCGCGATCACCAACCCCAACAGCACGCCCGAGCCCGCCGCCCGCGCCGCCGGAGCCAGCGCCGCGAATATCCCCGCGCCGATCATCGACCCGAGGCCGATGACCACCGCGTCGGTCAACCCCAGGGTGCGACGCAGTTCGTCCGGCGTATCGGTCCGCGTTGCCTCGGCCACCGTTCTTGCACCTCGATCACATTGCATCAACTCTATTTGATGTATTGGTGATATCCTCTGCTTATGGCGCGGTCCCGTCAAGCTGTTCCACCGTTTGTTCACCTGGGCTCGCACCCGATCCGCTGGCAGTTGCTCAACGAACTGTCCCGCGGTGACTACCGGGTCCGAGAACTGGTGACACAGGTCGGTGAACCGCAGAACCTGGTCTCCTATCACCTGCGATTGCTCCGCGACGGCGGGCTGGTGACCAGCACGCGCAGCAGCTACGACGGGCGCGACAGCTACTACCACCTGAATCTCGACCACTGCGCCGACATCCTGATCGGCGCGGGCGCGGCGCTGCATCCGGCGCTTCGACTTCGCTGCGCGCCAACGGCATTCGAACCCGCCGGACCGCTGGCAGTACTGTTCGTGTGCACCGGCAACAGCGCGCGCTCAGCGATCGCGCAGGCCCTGTTGCGGCGCCACTGCGGTGGACACGTCGAAGTCCTCAGTGCCGGTAGCCGCCCGAAACCCGCTATGCACCCCAATACGGTGCGGGTCCTGCGGCAGGAGTACGGGATAGACATCTCCGACCAGTCCCCTCGCCACCTCGACACCCTCGGCGAGCGCCGGTTCGACGCGGTGATCACCCTGTGCGACAAGGCCCGAGAAATCTGCCCCGACTTCGGGAACAGCACAGTTGCGATCCACTGGAGCATCGCCGACCCCGCGGCGACCGGCGACACCGACGAAGACAGCTACCCCTTGTTCCAGGCCACCGCCACCGAAATCGACACCCGCACCCGCCATCTGCTGCCGGTCCTCGCCACCCGATAAACCGCCAGGAAGGAACGAAAATGCCCACTTCGGCCGATTACGCCAATATCCGCTACCTCGTCGACGACGTGCAAGCCGCCATCGACTTCTACACCAACCACCTCGGTTTCACCCTGCACACCAACGCAGCACCCGCATTCGCCGACGTCACCCGCGGGCCACTACGGCTACTGCTGTCGGGGCCTACCAGTTCCGGTGCCCGCGCCACGCCCGCCGACACGGCCGGAGGCGGTAACCGCATTCATCTACCCGTCGATGACCTCGACGCCGAGATCGCACGCCTGCGCGACGCCGATATCGCATTCGACAGCGACAAGGTCGCCGGACCCGGCGGAAGTCAGATACTGATCACCGATCCCGCCGGCAACCTGGTCGAACTGTTCCAACCCACCCACACGGAAACCCGTGCCGAGCGGTAGCCGCAGCACGGCCGTGCCCCGGTCGGGTGCAGGACATCGTCAGCGCGCCTCGTAGGTGCGTACATCTTCGGCGTGAGCCCGCAAGATGGTGGTGATGTCGACGAGGTCGATGATCTCTGTGCGGTGTTGGATCATCGCATTCGGCGTCCATACGTGCAGGCTGTAGCGGATCCGCGCGCCGTTGAAGCGCGACATGACCCGCACCAGCGGGTCGATCCCCACGCGCACGGCGAGCTCGTCGAGCGCGGCGGCGACTTGCACTCCGGTTCCACGGTGGCGGGTGCGCCACCACGAGGCTCGACTGGGTGGCCAGCTCAGATCGACCGTACAACTCAGCTGCCGGGAGACGCCCCGGTTGCCTGGTAAGCCCACCAGGCATTTCACCGTGCGTCCGCCTCAGGTGTCGGATTGGTCGGTCGCAGCGGCGATTCGCTCGAACGAGAGGAACGAGATCGACAGGCTGGTCTGGTCCGCTGATCGCCGAGCGGGCACTGTGCTCAGCTGGGAACTCCCTGACTCCGCACAGCCCGATGCCGTTTGTTCGGACCTGCTACAGATCATCCGGACGAGTCTGTGGTTTTGCCGACACCCCTGGGTCGTCCACGCGATGATGCAATATCGACAACCGTCGCAGATATTCGGTCTCGTCCAACTGACCGTTGGCGAATCGGAGCGCGAGAATTTCGGTGGGCGTACGGGATTCGATACCTCCGATCGGAGCATCCCCTGATCGAGGGATTTGCCCGCGCTCGGGCCGCGCCGTGTTCCGCATCGCCGCCGCTATGCCCACGGCCAACGCCAGCCACAGCGGTATCACTGCGAGAACAACGAGAACGAACATCCAGCCGTTCATCATGCCGCCATGCCAATACATCTGATCATTCCAGTACATGACCGCTATTCCTCTCTGGTCCGGTGGTCGTGCCGCCACCGGTACCGTGCCCGTCGCGAGCCGTGCCCGCGACCTTCCAAACGTCCGGCCGCCCAGTTGAAAAACAGTGCGCCCGAAATCGGGGCCAGCAGGATGGTGGCGCCAGAACTGACGCCGGCCATTGCCGCATGCCACGAATTCCTCCGCGGGCCGACCAGGTTGCCCTTCGCGTCGAGCCATACGACCACGTGTGAGCCGCGTGTCGCGTCGTCCGGCACGTGAACGGTGGCTCTCGCAGTCCGTCTGTCGACGGTCCATTCCACAGGAGCCTGGAATCGCCTGTCGGGGGGCGCGGCACGCTGTGGGTCCGCGGTGAGGGTCGCGCTGACTGCGACCTTGCCGCGGTTCTCGGCGCGGATCGTTGCCGCGGTATCGAGTGCGATCACGGTACCGATCACTGCGGCGACCAGTACGAGCGCCAGACATATCACCGTCCCGGTGATCGCCGTCGACGAGAATTCGCGACCCGCCGTTCTCGGCGCCGATTCCTGGCCCGGCCGGCCGGGCCGCAGACCGCTGGACACGTATCCGACCATCGGACCCGCCGCCTAGGACGCGTCGGGCAGTGGCAAGGCCTGGCCTGCGGTCGCGCCGCCGTCGAGCACGAATTCCGAGCCGGTGGAGAAGCTGGCCTCGGTGATCACGAACCGGACCATCGCGGCGACCTCTTCGGGTTCTCCGTATCGCGCCAGCGGCTGATCCGCGGCGAGCGCGTCGCCGAGCCCCGCGGTCATCGGGGTGTGGATGGGGCCCGGGTGCACCGAGCACACGCGGATGCCCGCTGCGCCCAGTTCCACCGCGGCGGACTTGGTCAGTCCGCGCAGGCCCCACTTGCTTGCCACGTACGCGCCGATTCCGGCGTATCCCGCCAGTCCCGCTGTCGAGGAGATGTTGACGATGACCCCGCCACCGTTGGCACGCAGTCGCGGGACCGCGGTGTGCATTCCGAGCCAGGCGCCGTACAGATTCACGTCCACCACATGCCGGAACATGGCGGGCGACTGCGTATCGATGGTGCCGAAATCGAGGATGCCCGCGTTGTTCACCAGAATGGCCAACGGACCGAAAACCGCTTCCGCTTCGTCCACCACCGTATTCCAGTTGGCCTCGTCGGTGACGTCGAGTCGGCAGAACTTCGCGTTCGGGCCGAGCGCGCGAGCGAGTTCGGTGCCGTCGTGTTCGAGTAGGTCGGCGATCACCACCGATATGTCCTCTTTCACCAACGCGCTCGCGATGGCGGCACCGATGCCGCGTGCGCCGCCGGTAACGATCGCGGTACGTCCGCTGAAAGTGCTCATGATGAGAATCCTTCGATTCGGTGGTGTTGTCGATCGAGCATCCCGCGCCGCCCGCACGGCCGACGATGGCCGAAAGTCACGGGTTCACCGGCCCTCCGGCACCCCTTCGGCGACGATCGAGAGGTACCGGGAAGCGGCGTCGGGGTCCTGTCGCGCGTGCCGAAGCAACTCCGCGACGGCTTTCTCGATACCGGAGGCGATCAGGTCGATATCGGGCGTGCTGTCGTAGTCGCCGGTGATACCGAATACAAGCTGGTCGCCGTAGCTGAGGACGGTGATGCCCGTGCGCAATCGCATGGCGATCGGGGCGTAGGCGAAGATCTCGAGCACTTCTCCGCCATGCAGATGTAGGCGGTGTTTCGGGCCGGGGACATTGGTCGCGAGTACGGAGACGCTGTGCTGGGGATACATTGTCACCAAGCGCAGCGCCAAGGCCACCGGCGCGAACGGCAGTCGATCGGCGAGTCCGAGGAACGAATTCGCCGCGCCCGCTTCGCCTCTGACCTTGTGTCGCGACAATCGAGTGTGCACCGCGGCCAACTGCTCGACCGGGTGCGTCAGCTCGACCGGCAACAGTGGCAACATCGCCGAAACCCGGTTGTCCAGAATATTTTTCGCGCCCGAGGCGCGCATCGATACCGGGGCCAGAACACGTAGTTTGTCGGCTCGCGGCTCCTCGCCGCGCCCGAGTAGCACTGTCCGGAACGCCGAGGCCACCGCGGCGAGGGCGACGTCGTTGATGGTCACCCCGAACGTCGTCCGGATCTCGCGGACCTCGGGTAGCGAGGTCTTCGCCACCGCGTATCGGCGTTGCCGTCCGATCGGACCGTTGAGTGACGAATCCGGCGCGGGCAGAACCACATCCAGGATCAGCGGCACAGCTGCCCGAACGGTCGCCAGCGCTGTCCGGGGCAGGTCGATCGGGAGCCGCAGCCCCCTGACCAGTAGTCGACGCCAGTCGGTCGGTGAATCCTTCGTCGGCGCCGAAGTCGCGGCGAGGTCGACCGATTCGTCACACAGCCGCTCGAACATGGTGATTCCGGAGATCCCGTCGACCATGCTGTGGTGGGCTTTCACCACCACTGCCCATCGCCCTCCCGCGAGGTGTTCGATGACGACGCATTGCCAGAGCGGATGGTCTCGATCGAACCGTTCTTCCATCACCACGGCGATCAGTTCGCACAGCGCGGCCTCGTCGGCCGGTTCGGGCAGGGCCATCCAACGAAGATGGTGTCCGATGTCGAAACTCGAATCGTCGACCCAGACCGGAGCGGCGATATCCCACGGTGCGCGCTGGACCCTTTGGCGCAGTCGCGGATCTCTGCCCGACCGCTCGGCGAGCATCGCGGTGAACTCGGCGCGCGTGGGGGGCGGGCCGGCCACGATCGCCACCGCGCCGATTCCGGCACTCACGTGGCGGTCGGTGTCCTCCAGTTCCATGAAACCCGAATCCAACGGGCCGAGTCCGGTCATTCGCGCTGCCCATCTCCGAGGTGCGCCGTCACCTGGTCGGACACGGCCGCTGCCACCACTCGATCGTGGCAGTCGGATCTGTGCCGTCACCAGGTGCGAAAGCCCTCAGGACCGGTGACGTTGGCCATTTCGGACGACGATGATCGGGCACTGCGCCGAATGCAGCAGCGCGTTGCTGGTCGAGCCGAGCATCATGCCCGCGAAACCGCCGCGGCCGTGGCTTCCGACAACCAGCAACTGAGCATTCGCCGATGCCTCGAGCAGTGCGCGCGCGGGCCGATCCACCTTGGTGATCCGCTGGACCGGCACATCGGGATAGCGCTCGCGCAGGCCGGCCAACTGCTCGGCAAGCAGGGCTTCCTCCGACTCGCGGGCCGTCTCCCAGCCCGACCAGAGCAGATCGAGACTGCCGGCGTCACTCCAAGTGTGCAAGGCGGTCAAAGGCACTTTGCGCAGCGAGGCTTCCTCGAACGCGAGCCCGATGGCGTGGACGCTGTTGCTCGAGCCGTCCACCCCGACAATCACCGGACGCTTGCCCTGATCCGGGTCGATATCGGCGATGTCGTGAATGACTGCCACCGGGCAGTGCGCGTGTCGCACGACAGCCGTGGTCACCGATCCGAGCAGTCCGGGATGAAACGCGCCGACACCCCTGCTTCCGACCACGAGCATCCGTGCCCGTTCCGAACGGTCGAGCAGTGCCGGAATCACATTCTCGAATGTCACCTCGGTCGTGAGTTCGAGTTCCTCACCCGGGACCGCCTCCCGTGCGATCCGGGTGGCCTCGACGAGTATCCGCTCACCGTCCCGGCGCAGCCACTCCGCATCCGCGGCGCTCGGTGCCGCACCGGGACCGAACCCCCGCGGAATCCCGACGGCGATCAGTAGGTGCAGAGGACTGCGGTGCAGCACGGCATCGAGGGCCGCCCACGCCGCCGCCTGGTACGAACACGCCGAACTGTCGATGGCGGCGATTATCGGGGGGCCGGACTGCGGGGAATGATGGTCGGCCATGGTCTAGCCTCTCGTCTGCGCGACTGTATCGATATCGAGCATCCTCGGAGGAGGCGGCGATACGGCAGGGACAAAAGACCTCTCCTCGTGGGCCACCGATCGTCGGGTCGCCGGTCCGACCATCGAGCCCGACCATGGACGAACGTCCATCGGGGAATGGCAGTTCGGCACTGTGTGCACCGGCATGTCTCGCCGTAACGTCGAGCTGTCCGGTACAGGAGCAGGAGAACTCCGATGCATGCCCGCGTGGTCTACGAATCACTGTTCGGCAGCACCGCCGAATTCGCGGAGGCCGTCGCGGCGGGATTGCGTGCCTACGGCACGGTCGAGGTGATGAATGTGGTCGCCGCGGGCGAGCAACCCGAGCCGACGGTCGACCTGCTCGTCGTCGGGGCCCGCACCCATCTGTTCGGGATGAGCGGCACCCGTGCGCGCCGGATCGCGACGCACCGGACGAGTGCGCCGATCGTGATCGATCTCGGTATCCGGGAGTGGCTGGCCAACGCCCACGCACCGGCGCCGGGCACGCGAGCCGCAGCTTTCGAAACCCGGGTTGTCCACCTACTCCCTCCACCTGGCTCGGCCGTGCACTCCATCGGAAAACAGCTGCGGCGCCTCGGCTATCAACTCGTCGGCGATCCGGCGGAGTTCTTGGTCTACAACGTGCTGGGACCGGCATCGACGAAAGAGCTGAAGCGCGCGAAGGCGTGGGGCGAACGCATCGGCCTCACCGAGGTCGACCGCCCAGCACATCCGCTCTGAACGGAAGGACGACGATGTCGCATCGGATCACGGTGGCGCAGTCCGCGCCGCACACTCGACTCGAACTCAGGCATGCGGTGCGCGCCGAGCAGGCGGGAGACGATATCGGCGCGGGAATGCGGCAACTGTACGAGCTCGCGGGCCGCATCGGGCTCGTACCCACGGGCCCGCCGTCGACGACCTACCACGGTGAATTCGGACCGGGTCACACGACAGAGGCGGACTTCGGGCTGCCTGTCACCGCAGGTCCGGTCGACGGCACCACCGAACAGATCACCGTGCGGCGAACCGAACCCACGCGGTTCGCCTACGTGACCCATCACGGCGGCTACGAGCACATCGGCACCGCCTACCGGGACCTCTACGACTGGATCGGCGCTTCGAACCTCTACGCCTGCGGACCACCCACCGAGGTCTATCTGGTGGCACCGGACGAGGCAGTGCATCCGAATGATCTCATCACCGAAATCCGGTTACCTGTAGTCACCAGGCCCGACCTGGCGATCCGGTTACCGGCGACGCTCCCCGAGGCCGCAACGCTGGTTCGAAACACGTTGACCGACAAAGGGTTCACTGTCCTGACCGAAGTAGATGCACGCACGACGTTCCACGCGGACCCAGGCACTGCGATGCAGGACTGCCGGATCCTCGGCGCGTACAACGCGGAACTGGCGCATCGAGCACTCGAACTCGATCCCAGGGCCGGGCTGCTGCTCTCGTTCAATATCGTGCTGCGCGCCGACGGCGAAACGACCATCATCGAAGCCGTGGACCCGCTACGACTCGTGGACACAGAGGACCGAGCGACGCTGGCAGCGATCGCGCGCGACGCCAAGTCGCGACTGGTATCCGTCATCGAGGCCGTCACCGAATCCTCGCGTCCCACGGACTGAGGCCGCCACCTTCCGCGGCGCGCGGCTCCGGTCAGCAATCGGCGTCGTGTGCATCGGCACCGAGCGGCTCGAGTATGTCCTGGAGCGGACGCCGACCCGGGAACGGCAACGCAGGACCGACCGGTGCGGAGCCGATGCGGACAACAGCCTGCGGGTGTGCTGCACCGTCGAGTACCCGGCGACGAATCGCGGCGCGGAGTTCACGGGCGGTGAAAGGCCAACTCCTCAGGCAGGTCGCCAATCCGATATTGGTCGCGGTCAACAGGACCGCGCTGGCGGCTTCCCCCGCGCGTAACCACGATTCGCGCTCGTCGGAGTCGGTGCCGAGCACGAGCAAGTCTGCGCGATCGAGCTCGACCGGCCGAAGCGCGACGAAGATCTCGGGCACGGACGTCGGTGCGAGAAGGTCCGGTGTGCGCACTGCGGGCAACGGCGCGCGCATCAACTCGGCCAATCGTTCACGCGGTTCATCGGTAGCCTGGCGGACCTTCGCGCCCGCCGCCGCGGCGCGCTCGGACACCAGCCCGAAGTAGCCGGGCGGAACCGGCCCAGAGCCGAAAGGCCGGTGATCCGAACGCCTGTGGGTGATCGCGGCGTTCAGTGCGACGTCGGTCATGGTCGGTCGATGCCGCATCAATCCGATCGAGGCGAGGTGGTCCGGATTTCTCGGATCGGGCAGGCGCTGCACCACGCCCAGCCAACCGAGCGCCGCGAGCGCGACACACAGGTGGTGGAGCACGGCGCCGCAGCTCAGCACCGACTCGCGGCCGCTGGGATCGATGCCGGAACGGACTCTGCTCCCATCGAGATACAGGCGTAATCCGCGCTCGCTGACGCCGAACCGCCACGGTTGCGTGTTGCCGGCCGACGGCGCCCGCACAGCCAGTGTGAGAGCCGCGATCGCGATGTCGTAGGGCAGTCGGTCATTCATCTGCCGGCATCCTCTCGTCGTCTCTCCGCATACCCCACACTCGCTCCATCACGCTGCCACTGTCGGACGGTTCCGGGTTAGAGCAGGACGACCCCTACACGTGGGACTTCCGCGGCCCGATGCACGGTCGGTCCGTACAGATGCGGAAATCCCACGCTTCGATGACCTTCGGCCATCCCAGGACGAGCGCCGATCCGCGATTCTGGGCGTATCCACATCGAAAGGATTCGCGCCATGAGCGAGTACGCGGCGCCCGCCGAACTGCGGGAGACCCATACCGGCCTGGTGGCGCTCTACGCCGACCGGGCCTACAAGGTGAAGAAGGCGATTCGCACCGATTTCCTCGACTTCAGCACACCGGAACTACGGGAACGCGCCTGCGCGAGAGAACTGGAACTGAATCGCCGATTGGCCTCGGACGTCTATATCGGCCTGTCCCATCTCAGCGATCCGGCGGGCGGCCCCGCCGAGCCGGTGATCGTCATGCGGCGCATGCCCGAGGGTGCCAGGCTGTCCAACGTTCTGGCCGATCCAGCCGAGCGCGGCGCCGAGTTGTCCGCTCTGGTTCGGGTACTGGCCGATTTCCACGCGACAGCACTACGTGGCAGCAAAATCGACGCCGAAGGCACTGGCGCTGCCCTACGACAACGGTGGCAGATTCTGCTGGACAGCCTCGCGGATCAGCGGCCCGATGTCGTCGATCCCGCCTTCCTGACCAGGATCGGGCACAAGGCCATGCGCTACATCGACGGCCGGGAACCCTTGCTGAACAACCGGATCGCCGCGGGCGACATCATCGATGGGCACGGCGATCTCCAGGCCGAGGACATCTTCGAGCTGGCCGACGGGTTTCGCGTGCTGGACTGCCTGGACTTCGACGACCGCCTGCGGTACCTCGACCGCATCGACGACATCGCTTTTCTGGCAATGGATCTGGAGTTCCGCGGACATGCGGACCTGGGCACGCGGCTCCTCGACGACTACCAGCGGGTGACCGCGGACGCCGCTCCACCGTCTTTGCGCTCGCACTACATCGCCTACCGTGCTCTCGTCCGCGCGAAAGTCGACGCTATCCGCTTCGGCCAGGGCGAGGAAGCCGCCCGTGACCGCGTGCGGCGGCATCTGCTGCTGTCACTGCGCCACCTCGAGCGAGCGGCCGTTCGGCTCGTACTGGTGGGCGGGCTACCCGGCACCGGCAAATCGACCGTCGCCCGCGAACTCGCGGCGGCGACCGGCGCGGTCCTGCTCTCCAGTGACCACGTGCGCAAGCAGTTACGAGCCACCAGGGAGGTCATCGGGACCACCGGAGACTTCGGCGCGGGCGCGTACTCGGCCACCGCGAAGGCGCGTGTCTACGCCGAGATCCGTGCGATGGCCCGAGAACTCCTGGCGACCGGTCACTCGGTAATCCTCGACGCGAGCTGGATCGACGCCGACGAACGCGCGCACGCGAGCGACCTCGCGGGCGAGACACACGCGGACCTGCTGCAATTGCGATGCCAATGCCCGCCCTCGGTCGCCGAGGGCCGTCTTCGTCACCGCGCCGTCGGCGACTCCGACGCGACACCCTCGATCGCCGCGGCCATGTCGAGGACAGCGGCCGATTGGTCGGATGCGACGCCGGTGGATACCGCGCTGACATTGGCCGACACCATCTCACTCGCGCGCCGCGTGTGGGACGGACAGAAATCGACGGACCCGGGTCATTCGTCCGAGGCCCGTCCACGGCACACATCACCGATTGCCGTCGTAAGCTGAGAAAATGGGCGACAAAGGTAGGTCCGCATGACCACGGTTTTCTTGGTGGACGACCACCACATTGTGCGCCGAGGGGTCGCCGATCTGATCGAGGCCGAGCCGGATCTCGAGGTGATCGGCGAGGCCGGCAGCGTATCCCACGCACTCGCGCGTATCCCAGCCCTGCGGCCGGAAGTCGTCGTGCTCGATGTCCGGCTGCCAGACGGCAACGGCATCGAACTGTGCCGCGAACTACTCGACCAGCACCCCGACCTCCGTTGCCTGATTCTGACGTCGTTCACCGACGAACAGGCGATGCTCGACGCGATCCTCGCCGGTGCCAGCGGCTACGTGGTCAAGGACATCGGCACCACCGAACTCGTCGACGCCATCCGCGACGTCGGGGCAGGCAAATCATTGCTCGACAATCGGGCCGCAGCGGCACTCATGGCGAAATTGCGCGCCGAAACCGAGACCAAGACCGGCCCCTTGGCCACACTGACCGATCAAGAGCGGGTGCTGCTCGGGCTGCTCGGTGAGGGACTCACCAACAGGCAGATCGCCGCGCGCATGTACTTGGCGGAAAAGACCGTCAAAAACTATGTATCCCGACTGCTGACCAAACTCGGCGTCGAGCGGCGGACCCAGGCCGCGGTCATCGCCTCCAAGCTGGACACGCCCTACAAGAAGGAATGAGCCAGCACGACCACTTCCGGGAATGTGCCTTCGGACCCGGTCATTCGGGTCGAACGGCCGCATCGCGCACCGACAGAAATTCCTAACCTACGGATAGTCGAATCAACGGGCCCGCCGCCTCGCAGCGCCCGCCCCGAATCCGTCAGGAAGCGAATCTCATGTCTCCCAACAACAACCTCCCCATCGTCGTCGGCATCGACGGATCGCCCGATGGACTCGCCGCCGTGCGTTGGGCCGCGATCGACGCGGCACGCCGGGGCGCCCGGCTCGACATCCTCGAGGCAATCGTCGCGCCGACGGAGTTCGGACCGGGTATCGCATTCGATCAGTACGACTACGAACGGTTCCGCGAGTCGGGTCGGGACGCACTCGACGCCGCCTCGGAAACCGCGGCAACGGCTGCCGCGCCGATCGGTGACCTCGTCATCACCACCGATCTGGTCGAAGCTCCGCCCATCCCGACCTTGCGCGACCGCTCCAAGAACGCGGACCTGATCGTCGTCGGCACTCGGGGGCACGGCGCGTTCGGGCGCACCCTGCTCGGTTCGGTGAGCACGGCGCTTGCCCGGCATGCCGAATGCCCGGTCGCGGTGATTCCCGAGGTACCGGAAACAGCGGGTCGACCCGGGCCGGTGGTCGTCGGCGTCGATGGCTCCTCCTGTAGCAAGCGTGCGGTGGAGATCGCCTTCGACCAAGCGTCGCGCCGCGGGACAGATGTCGTCGCGGTGCTGACCTGGTCGGAGTCGTTCCGGTACGTGTCGCGCGACGACCTGCAACAGCAGGGTGAAGCACTGCTGTCGGAGAGTCTGGCGGGCTACGGCGAGACGTATCCGGATGTCGCGGTCAGGCGGATCGTTGTCGAAGACCGTCCGGCGAAGCGTCTACTCGAGACGGGCGAACACGCGGAATTGATCGTGGTCGGAAGCCACGGCCGTGGCGGTTTCGCCGGAATGACCTTGGGATCGGTGAGCCAGGCGGTACTGCACGGAGCCCAGGTGCCGGTCATCATCGCCAGGACCAGTTGACCGAGCGCGAACCGGTGGGTGGCCCGAACAGAGGACGAACGGCCTCCCCATAGAGGTCTTCGTGTCCGCGCGAAATCGGCCGAATCCAAGCAGACTGTTCGGTATGTAAAACCGGCACGGGGTCGCCGGAACCCCGACGTCGATCCACACAAATCCTCGCGACGTCGGTGGGAGTGCCGAATCGGGTCGGGTGGGTTCGACACGCTGAACTCACTCAGGCGAAGGCAGCAGGCGATGGAATACCGCGAAACCCATATGTCGCAGTCGGACCTGTTCTCGTGGAACATGGAGCGCGACCCGGCGCTGCGCTCGACGATAGTCTCGGTCCTGCTGCTCGACGCCGAACCCGACTGGGATCGCTTGGTTCGCACGATAGATCGTGGCACCCGTCTGGTTCCCAGACTGCGGGAGCGGCTGGTGTGTGTACCGTTCGGCCTCGCTCCGCCGAAGTGGGCCCCGGACCCCGATTTCGACCTGCTCTGGCATGTGCGCCGCGCCGCGCTACCGCAACCGGCGACCCTGTCCGCCGTGGTCGACTTCGCCCGCACCGAGGCGATGACCGCGTTCGATCCCGTGCGGCCACTGTGGCGGTCGACTGTGCTGACCGGTCTGGACGGCGGCGGATGCGCGGTGGTGCTGACCGTGCACCACAGCCTCACCGATGGCATCGGCGGCATCCGGATCGCGACGGAGATGCTCGACGTCGACCGGGCGGGCACTGATCGCGCCGACACGCCGGAGCCGCCCACCGGCAGCACCACCGGGCTGCTCGATATCGCCGCGTGGAATTGGGCGGTCGGCACAGATCTCCTCCGGGGCGGCATCACCGCGACACTGCCCACCGCATGGCGAGCTGTCACCCACCCGGCGCGGGCGGTCCGCGACGGTTCCAGGCTGGTCACCTCGCTGGCCCGCCTGGTCCGGCCGATCACCTCGACGATGTCGCCGGTGATGACCGGGCGGAGTACCCGCCGTGAACTGGCGATGCTCGAAGTTCCTGTCGCGCAATTGCATCGGGCCGCACAGACTGTCGGCGCCACCATGAACGACGCTTTTCTGACGGCGGTGATCATCGGAATGCGGGCCTATCACGCACGGCACGGGGAACAGATACACCAGCTGCGGCTGACCATGCCGATCAGCCTGCGCGGGCCCGACGATCCGCTGGGCGGCAATCGCATCACGCTCGCCCGCTTCGCGCTACCGGTCGACATCGCCGGTACCGCCGACCTCATGCGCGCCGTCGACACCACGATCGCCGGCTGGCGTCACGAACCGGCGATCCCGTTCTCCAGCGCTGTCGCCGCGGGCCTCAATCGATTGCCGGTCGGACTGCTCACCGAAATGCTCAAACACGTCGACTTCGTGGCCTCCAACGTCCCCGGTTCACCGGTTCCGCTGTATCTGGCGGGGGCGCGGATCGACCGGATGTATGCCTTCGGCCCCACCATCGGTACCGCGGTGAACGTGACGCTGACGTCGCATGTCGAAACGTGCTGTATCGCTATCAACGCGGATACCGCCGCTATCCCGGATATCGTGCCCCTGACAGTCTGTCTCGCCGAGGGTTTCCAGTGCGTGCTCGACCTCGTCGAGGACATGGGGCCGCGGGTCGATGTCAGCGTGCCTCATCCTCGTTCACACCGGGAATGACGTCATCGATCCGTACGACATGCCGCAACTCCGTCAGCACCGCCTCGACCGCTCGCGGCACCGCGGCGGCGACCGGCTCGCAAAGACCCACGCCGAAGTCGAAGCAGTCGGCCTCCACCGCGACGACGACGAGTTCGCCGGGAACGCGGTCCAGCGCGCGCCCGAGTGGCACGGCCTCGGGAATGGACAGAGCGTGGGAACCGGTGTTGCCCGAACCGCCACACAGCGCGTCGACGCCGAACCGTCGGATTCGACCCGCGGTCGCCGGGCCGCGGCGAACGGCGTCGACGACGACCGCGAGGCCGACACCCGTCCAGATGTCCAATAGTTCGGTGGGGTCGCCCTCGGACCGGGCCACGACCACTCCGGGAGCGAAGTCCGCGTCTGCTCGGCATCGCCGCTCTCACTCCGTCGATGCTCGCCTTCAAGCTGCCGTTCCCATTCATCGTGTGGGGCGCTGACGAACTTCGACGGTGGGTACTGCGCCGCCGTGCGGGCGATCCGCCACAGCTGACTATGCGCTCGCCCGCACCACTACCAGCCACGATGAAACGTGGCTCATAACAGCCACATTCGACCACTGGTTCCAGGAATGACCGATCGGCCACCGACCGCACGATCATGCCTGGCTCCGAACAGCGCTGCGGTTGGCTACCGGGATCCGGTGGGATCGCCGTCGGTGAGCGTTGTCGGAACCGTTTGCGTGGCACCGGGTTCACGCGGTCCCTGGTCGAATCGGAACGGCGGGTAGTCGTCGCGCATCAGGGCGGCGTACGCCAGGACCCGATAGAACCAGCGGTTGATACCCATCACGAAATCGAAGAGACCCCGGGGATACTTCGCGGTGAACAGCAGGACGATGGCTGCGATGAGAACGAGCACACCGAGCAACGGGATCGTCGTGTCGCTGTCGCTGTCACCGAGATTCAGTCCGCCGCCGGTGAGGGCGAGGACAATCACGTAGTGCGGTATGGCCAGCAGCCACCATTTGACGAGAACCAGGCCCCTGGACAAGCGCTCGGGATAGTCGACGTGGAAGTCGGCCGGATAGTCGGTGGACGCGAGAGTGAATGGCGGGTAACGGTCGGTGCCCAACGCCGCCAGGGTGTAGAACTGCACCCGCCACGACCAGCGCACCACTCCGACATTGAAGTCGAACAAGTTCCTCGGGTATCGGCCGGTGAACAGGATCGCGAATCCGGCGGCGATGGTCGCCACCACGAATGCGATCCACAAGAAGAGCAAGACGACGTAATGCGGTATCGCGAGAATGGGTTTCACCAGCCATAGCCAGCGCGACAGCGGCTCGTCCAGGTCGCCACGCAAACGGGCCGGATAGCTCTGGGCGGAATCGGTGTTCATGACAGGGTGCTCCTGAAGTCGTGCCAGGTCGCTCGGAATCGAACAATTCGAGCTTCCCCTCTGATGGCGCTGCGGCCCGAGTGCCGAACGAACCGGGTCGGCACCGATGGTCACCGGGTCGAAAGGACTTTGTGCCCCCGGCGTTTCAACGCCAACGAATCCCGTTCGTCGTCGGGATGCAGCGCCGATCCCCGCATCAGGCCGGTATCGGAGTCGCCACCCACAGCGCCGGTCGTCCACGGCTGCTCACAACTTGGACTCCCGCGCCGACCCTCCACCGGGCCCGTAGATCGGCCAAGGCGTGCCGGGCAGGCGATAATATCCGCAGATCGTGCCAGATCTCCGGAATATGGCTGATCGGACCGAAAGTCACCGACTCACAAGCCGACCGGATCGCACGACTCGGTGGAAATGGGCGCGACCGGAGCGTCGTCGGTGTCGTTGGTCCCGGAACATAGAGCCCGAGTCCTCTCATCCCGCCCCCCGCCCCTCGGCAAGCTCTCACACCATGACGACAACATGGAGTTCGAGCGCCACCACCACCGACCCCGCGGCCCCGCTGGCAGTTCCCGCGATGGTGCTGGCGGTGCTCATGTCGACTCCCGCGCTGACCGCGCTGACCCGGCTGCCGCAATGGGCGAGCGAATACGGACCGGCACTGGTGTACCCGGCTGCGCTGCTGTACTCGGCCGTGGCCGCCCGCATCTGGTGGTGGGGCGCCACGCATCGACCCCCACGGACCCGGTACGTCTCACGAACGCGACATGGTCGGCCCGCCCGTCGCTGAGGGATTTCGTCGGCACTCCCCCGCCCGATCGCGTCGCACCGCCCATATCGAAACCGACTGCATCACGTCCAGTACTGCCAGGAGTATTCCGTGCTTATCCGTCACACTCCCGTGTTCATCGTCGCGAGCTCGATTGTCATCGCGAGCGCAGCGGTGGCGGGGCTGCCACCGGCATTCCTGCTTCCGCTGCCGCTGGCGGTCGCGTTGCCGATCCTGGCAGTTCTTCTCCACGACACAGGCATCGTCGGACGATGGCGACGGCTGGTTCTCATTCACCCCGGGTCGCGGCATATCACGTCGACAGCAGCTTTGTCAGCCCCCAGCCGGTGACCGCGGCCATCGTGGCGGCCATGACGAAGCCACCGACAATTCCGATCAAGACCACCAGCGGAACCGATTGACCGGGGTGCCAGAGCGGAGTGGTGATCACGGTGAAGGAAACGAGCCCGGCCAGCCAGGCCGCGGCCGTGATCGCGATCCATCGGGCAGCGCGAGGAACGTGATGGCGCAACACCACCCATTGGCTCACTCCCAACGACAACAGCAACAACGAGCCACCGATCACCAGGGCGGGTACGAGCAATATCGGCGACCACGACCCCAACCCATCGGACGAGATCATCGGTACGACACCGATGGACCACGCCGCCAACGCACCGAGCGCGGTCGCGAGAACCCATGCTCTCGAACGGATGCCGGGCAATACCTGCCGAAGTACCCGAGCCTGGAACCAACCCAGTACGGTTCCCTCGAAGGCCCCCGCGACCAGCATGGCGGCAACGACAACAGCGGGTGCGGCGTCCCACACGACAGAGCCGGCGACCGCAGGAGCAGCGAACCCCAGAAGTTCTCCGAGGGTCACCGCCGTGAACCAACGTCGCCGGATGCCCGTCTCCAGGCGTCGGGCATCTTCCTCGATATCGTGGCGCCGACGATCGGCAGCCAGGTCGATCACCACGAACGGGTCGGTCGCCGGGATCTCCATGCGCGGATGACTCTGCTGATAGACCACCGCGACCTCTTCGTGCTCCAAAGTCCCCGCCGAGGCCACATGCCCGATCCCGTGGATCCAGTGCCCGTCCAGGCGCACCGATACCGATCGCGACGAACGGAAGTTGCGCCACCACTGTTTGGTCTCCGGTCGCGCGACACGCACTATGGCGATGTCGCCGGAACGAACGCAGGACACGGGCAATGCGATATTTCGCCCCGAACGCCTCGCCTGGTAGCGCAATTCCCCCAGATTCGGGGCAAGTCCCCGGCCGAACGGTGTGTGCATGACGGCCAATACAGCCGACGCTCCGAACCCGGGGGTCCGGTAGCGAGTCATCTCTGTCATCCACCGATGGTCGCCGCGAACACCGCCCACCGGCCAGGATCCAAAGACCCGAGGACCGATGCCATTCGTCCGTCCCCGCTCGACGTTCCCGCACGCCTGTCGGGCGCACTCGCGTCGTATGGTCGAAAGTCCATCGGCCGACGACGGTTGGACACTATCCGTGGTCGCCGACCAGCCGTAATGTCAGATGTGCACGGTTTCTGTCGGTGTTCACGACCGAGGAGAATTGCGATGTCAGGACAGACTTCCCGCTAGGGAGGTTCGGGCCACGACCGCGAAGCGATGCGACACGCCGCACCGCGACAGCGTGTGGCCCGAATCCACAGATCCGAACGGGGAACGAGAACCGCTATGCGTCTGGAGAATCTCCCCTCGTCCCCAGGGCGAACGGTCAATGATTACGGCGCAGTCGTATTCGATATGGACGGCGTGGTCACCGACACCGCCGCCATCCACGCCGAATCGTGGAAGATCCTGTTCGACGGAGTGCTCGCTCGACTCGCGGGCCCCTCGGAGCGGCCGTTCGACCCCGTGAAGGACTACCGGCTCTTCGTCGACGGCCGCAGTCGCGAAGACGGCGTACGCGGCTTTCTGGGCTCGCGGGGGTTGCACGTCGCCGAGGGCGAACCCGACGACACCTCCGAATCCTGGACCGTGGCGGGGTTGGCCGCTCGCAAACAACGTCTGTTCGCCACCGAACTCGCTCGCGTCGGAGTGTGCGTATTTCCCGATGCCCGCCGGTTGCTCGATGGTCTGCGCGCCGCCGGGGTTCCCACGGCGTTGGTGACCGCGAGCCGCAACAGCGCCGCGGTGCTCGACGCGGCCGGGATCACCTCCCTGTTCACCGTGCGTGTCGATGGCACCGATGCGGCGAGGCTCGCTCTGGCAGGCAAACCCGACCCGGCCATGTTCGTCGAGGCGGCACGCCGCCTGCACGTCGAACCGATCGATGCCGTCGTGCTCGAAGACGCCACCGCGGGAGTGCGTGCGGCAGCCGAGGCAGGCTTCGGTCTGGTCGTCGGAGTAGACCGCACGGGTACACGAGCACAACTGACCGAGGCCGGGGCCGATCTCGTCGTGACCGACCTCGCGGAATTGCCCCTGATCTCACGCACCGGCACCACCTTCGCGGAACCGTCGCCGACGCGCTGGTGCGGCGGCGCGACGACGACCACCGCGGGTGGATGGAATCTGATCTACGACGGCTTCGAGCCCGCACATGAGGGCACACGCGAAGCACTGTGCACCACCGGCAACGGCTACTGGGCCACCCGAGGCGCGTCACCCGGTTGTGTCGCGGACGCGGTGCACTATCCCGGCACCTACCTCGCCGGAATCTACAACCGCGTCACCACCCGTCTCGACGACCACGATGACGAATCCGAACACCTGGTCAACGCCCCGGACTGGACCGTGCTGAGAGTAAGAGCGGACCAGGGTCCGCTCCTGTATCCCGGGTGCCCCGAAATGATCGGCCACCACCAGGATTTGGACCTGCGCGCCGGAGTACTCACCCGCACGAACCGATACCGCGACAGCCTCGGCCGGACCACACGCCTGACCACACGCCAGTTCCAGTCTCTGACCCACCCCCATCTCGCCGCCATCGAGCTCGGCGTCGAGGCCGAGGACTGGTCGGGAACCGTCGTGGTCACGTCGCAGATCGACGGACGGGTCGCCAATCGCAATGTGGCGGCCGATCGCGCACTCAACGGTCGGCACCTGCGCTCGGGCAACCATCGGGCGCTGGACGACCGGACCGTACTCTACGAGGCTGTCACCGACCAATCCGGCATCACGATCGCCATCGCGGCACGCACCCACACCGACGCCGCACCCGTAGACCTCCGGCCACACAGCGAGATCGACTGTCCCGGTGTCGAATTGACCCTGGCCCTCGCACCCGCGTGTCCCGTCGTCATCGAGAAGATCGCCGCCGTGGCGACCTCGCGCGAACGTGGCCTGTCGACCGCGGGGCTGGCGGCCGTCCAGCGCATCGACGAGGCCCCTCGTTTCGGTGCGCTGGTGACCGCTCACATGAACGCGTGGTCCCAGCTCTGGGACCGTTTCGGCATTCGTCTCGGCGACGGCCGCGGTCATCGGCTCGCGCTGAACCTCCATGTCTTCCATGTTCTGCAAGCCACGGTCGCCGCCTGCCCGGATACCGACGCCGGCCTGCCCGCCCGCGGACTTCACGGCGAGGGCTACCGCGGCCACATCTTCTGGGACGAGTTGTTCGTCTATCCCATACTCACCCTTCGCCGCCCGGAATTGAGCCGCGCCTTTCTGAGCTACCGCTACCGACGGCTACCAGCGGCGCGCACCGCCGCACACGCACCCGGCCTCCGCGGGGCCCTGTTTCCCTGGCAGAGCGGCAGCGACGGTCGCGAGGAGACTCCTACAGAACTCTTCAACGTCCGCAACGGGCAATGGATGCCCGACCACTCCCATCGCCAGCGCCATGTCGGACTTGCCCTCGCCTACAGCGTCTGGCAGTACTACCAGGCCACCGCTGATCTGCGCTACCTCATCGAAAACGGCGCCGAGATACTGGTAGAGGTCGCACGCCTTTTCGCCGACCTCGCGACCCACGACCCGGCCACGGATCGCTTCGACATCAGCGGAGTCATGGGTCCCGACGAGTATCACGACGGCTACCCCGACACCCCCGGCCTCGGGGTCCGCAACAACACCTATACCAATGTGCTGACCGCCTGGGTGCTCGCCCGCGCCAACGAGGTGGTGGAATTGCTGTCCGGTCACGATTGCGCGCCCCTGTGGAACCGGCTTCGTCTGGGATCGGACGAACCGCGGCGCTGGGACCGGATCAGTCGGCGCCTGCGTGTGCCGTTCCACGCCGACGGCATCATCAGCCAGTTCGACGGGTACGAAGATCTTGCCGAATTCGATTGGGACGCCTACCGATCCCGCTACGGCAATATCGGTCGCCTGGATCTGATTCTGCAGGCCGAGGGCGATACGACCAATCGCTACAAACTGTCGAAACAGGCCGATGTGCTGATGTTGTTCTACCTGTTCTCCGCGGAGGAACTGCGTGAGATCTTCGAGCGCCTCGGCTACGAACTGCCGCCAGCGCTGATCCCGCGCACCGTGGACTACTATCTCGCCCGCACCAGCCACGGCTCCACGTTGAGTCGCCTGATCCACGCATGGGTGCTGGCCCGTACCAACCGCGCCCTGTCCTGGTCGCTGTTCACCCAGGCTCTGGACGCGGACGTCGCCGACACCCAGCGCGGCACCACTCGCGAAGGCGTGCATCTGGGCGCGATGGCCGGCACCGCCGACATGGTGCTGCGCTGTTACGGCGGAGTCGAAACCCGCCATGACACCCTGCGCCTACACCCCGTGTTACCCCTCGAACTGCGCGAGGTGGAATTCACCCTCAGCTACCGCGACCAACCGCTGACGATCACCGTAAACCACCATCGGATCACGCTGCGCCTGCATCCCAGCAGTGCCGATCCGATATCGGTTTCCGTGGAGGACCAGCAACGGACCCTCGGAGCGGGTCAAACGTGGGACATCGCGCTCGGGTAGAGATTTCGACGCCCGAGCGGAGAAGCCGCCCGCCGATACTCCTGCCGCGTTTGTCTCGGTCATGTTTGTCATCGTCTCGCTGCGGCGGGCCGGTGGGCAGAGCCTCTGGCACACCGATCGTAGGAGCAAAGTCACCGATCGACGGGGTCTCCGCCCTCGACCGCCCCGACAGGGACCTCTGTGTCGTGACAGCGAGCGCGCATGACATCGACCTCAGTCGGCGGTCACGATGCGCGCCCCGACGAGCAGTGCGGTTACCGCGACGATGCCGACGAGCATCGCGAGCCGATTGACATCGACAGCGGGCCGCCAGGTCAGTCGTCCGTTCTCGATCACGTACACACCCACCGGCTTGGCTCCGAGACCGAACCCGCCTCCGGATCCCTCACCACCGTCTTTGTCGCTCCCGCTGCCGATGCCACCGCCGCCGGAGACAGTAGCGACCTCGATGACGGTGACTCCGTCGCTCTGCACGGGATCGGAGTAGACACGCCGTACCGTCATCGAATCTTTCGCGAGAGTCATCAACTCATCGATTTTCATGTGCCCGACCTATCTATCGGTCAAGACCTGAGCGGATGCTCGGTCGAGTCCAGTCTCGGCCACGGATTCCTTCACGCCGAGGGTCTTTCGGCCCGCTGTTCGAAGGCGTAACGGCATCAGAAATGGGCGCGCCGCGATCCCTTGCTCGCCACGGCCGCAGAGATGAGGCCCTTGGTCCCCAGCACCCGGGCACGACGGCTCTGACGACCCGCCCGGGACTGAGCGAGGCTGAGGCGACACAGTCCAGATGCGCAGATCGGAGCCGATATGGGCGAGTACGTGGCCGACTTCCGCGAGTTGCGGCTCGCCGATACCGACATAGCCGGCGGCAAGGGAGCGAATCTCGGAGAGTTGGTGGCGGGGCACCTGCCCGTTCCGCCCGGTTTCGTGATCTTGCGCTCCTGCTACGAGCAGGTGATCACGGCGGGTCCGCACGGCGCCGAACTCGACCGCCTACACGGTGAGGCGCTCGATTCGATCACCGATGAGTCCCGGATCGCGAAGTCGTGTCTGCGGATGCGTGAACTCGTACACGAGGCAGCCCTCGACGGCGTCGTCCGCGAAGCGGTCCTGTCCGCCTATCACGGACTCGGCGACCAGGTCCCCGTCGCGGTCCGCTCGTCGGCGATCGGCGAGGACAGCGCCACCTCGTCCTTCGCCGGCATGAATATCTCACGGACCAACGTGCGCGGTGACGACAAAGTGCTAGAGGCCGTCATCGACTGCTGGGCGTCGCTTTTCACTCCCCGAGTAGTCACCTACCGGGCGCGACGAGGCATGCGCGGACGTCCGGTGATGGCCGTTGTCGTCCAGCGCATGGTGAACGCACAGCGCTCGGGGGTCGCGTTCACCGCCGACCCGTCGAGCGGACGCAGGGACCGGGTGGTGATCGAGGCCGCCCGCGGCCAGGGCGAGGTCGTGGTTTCCGGCGCTACCGAACCCGACACCTACATCTTCGATACCGAAGGACCGACTCGACTCGACACGCGCACCGGCCACCAGAGTTACGCGATCGTCGCCGGACCCGATGGCGATCGGCAGGTCGGTCTGTCCGATGCCGAAACCGCTACCCCGGTGCTGAGCGAAGAGCAGGCAACCGCGGTCGCCGAACTCGCACTGGAGGTGCAGAAACACCACGATGGGATTCCGCAGGACGTCGAATGGGTCTTCGACGAGGACACCCTGTGGCTCGTGCAGGCGCGCCCCATCACCACACTGCACGAGGAACCGACCCGACGCCCCATCGCGGGCCCGGTGCCCACCCGTGTCCTGGTACGTGGATTGGCCGGCGCCCCCGGAATCGCGAGCGGCGTGGTGCGCGTGCTGTCCTCCCCCGCTCAGGGACATTCGTTGCGAGACCGCGAGATCCTCGTCGCGCCGATGACCAATCCGGACTGGCTTCCGACACTGACCCGCGCCGCCGCCGTCGTCACCGACAACGGCGGCATGACCTGTCACGCCGCCATCGTCGCCCGCGAACTGGGAATCCCGTGCATCGTCGGCACACGTTCCGCGACAACGACATTGGCGGACGGGTCGATGGTCACCGTGGACGGCGCGGCAGGTGAGGTCCGCGCGGGAGAGGCAGAGCCGAGCGCGACCGAGTCCAGTCGTCTCCCGACCGGCGTCCCGGGTGTGATTCGGGTGCCCACCGCGACGCGGATCTACGTGAACCTCGCGATACCCGATGCCGCCGAACGGGTCGCCGCGGGTGACGTCGACGGGGTGGGACTGCTCCGCGCGGAGACTTTGCTGACCCAGGCGCTGGGCGGGAGGCATCCGCGAGATCTGATCGCACGCGGCGAGGAGCACCTGTTCATCGACCGAATGGCGGAATCACTGCACCGCATCACGGCGGCCTTCCAGCCTCGACCGGTCATCTACCGGACCACCGATTTCCGCAGCAACGAGTTCCGCGCGTTGACCGGCGGCTCCCGCTACGAGCCGGTCGAACACAATCCGATGATCGGCTACCGAGGCTGCTACCGCTACGTTCGCGAGCCCGAGCTGTTCAATCTCGAATTGGCCGCGATAGCTCGTGTCAGGGAACGAACACCGAACCTGCACTTGATGATTCCGTTCGTGCGCACCCGCTGGGAGCTGGCCGCCTGCCTGGAACTGGTCGACGCGAGCCCGCTCGGACGCCATCGCGGCCTGCACCGCTGGGTCATGGCGGAAGTCCCCTCGGTCGTGCACTGGCTCCCCGAGTACATCGGCCTCGGCATCGACGGAGTCTCCATCGGCAGCAACGACCTCACCCAGCTCATGCTGGGCGTCGACCGTGATTCCGAGCAATGCGCCGAACTGTTCGACGAATCCGATCCCGCCGTGCTCGACGCCATCGGACGCATCGTCTCCACCGCGCGGCGACACGGCATCACGTCCTCGCTCTGCGGTCAGGCGCCGTCGAATCATCCCGAATTCGCGGAGCATCTGGTGCGCATGGGCATCACCTCGATCTCGGTGACGCCCGATGCCGCGCCCGCCGTCCGCGCCACCGTCGCCGCCGCCGAGCGACGACTGCTGCTCGATCGCGCCCTGCTCGACCCGCGGACCTGATCAGACGGCGACGACCTTTCCGGAACCGGGAGGGGGGACCTCTCCTTCCCGGGTTCGGACGTCGCCACGGTCAGGACTCGATCAGGGGATGCCGCCGTCGGACCGCAGAATCGATCCGGTGGTGTAGCTGGACGCGTCGGAGGCCAGAAACAGGGCGGCACCGATGATTTCGGACGGCTTTCCGGCGCGTTGCAGGGCGTGCGTGGCGAACGGGTTGCGTGACGGCTCGAGTGTGTCCAGCCCCCACGCCTTGCTGACATCGGTGAGATACGGACCCGCCATCAGCGTGTTCACCCGAACCTTCGGCCCGAACGCGAGGGCAAGGCCCTCGGTCATGGCGTTGAGGCCCGCTTTCGCCGCCGCGTAGGGGACGATCCACGGTGTCGGACGAATCGAACCGGTGGAACTGACGTTGACGATCGACCCGCGCCCCGCCTCGACCATCTTCTCGCCGACCAGCGCCGCCAAGCGGAACGGTCCCTTGAGGTTGAGATCGACCACCGAGTCGAACAATTTCTCGCTGACCGAGGTGAGCGAGTCGTAGACCGGCTGCATCCCGGCGTTGTTGATCAGCGTGTCGATCTTGCCGAACCGTTCGTAGGCGGCCTCGACCAGACCGTCGAGTTCGTCCCATCGGCCGACGTGCACCGCGTAAGGCAGTACCTGGCGACCGGTGGCCTCCCGGATCTCGTCGGCGGTCGCCACACACGAGTCGTAGTTGCGGCTCGCGACGATCACATCGGCACCGCAGTGCGCCACGGCGAAAGCCATTTCGCGCCCGAGCCCACGGCTGCCACCGGTGATCAGCACGACCTGATCGGTCAGATCGAAAACACCGTCCGCGTATCCCATCAGAGGCTCCCGCTCGGCGGCGACATCGTGTCATCTCTCCGAGCCAACAGCCCGACAACGGTCGGTAGACCTTCGGTTTCCATCCGCACAGCTCCTGACTCTCGAAATGAAGAATATCGTTCTCCATTTCGAGTATGTCAATCTGAGCCGGTCGCGATCACTCCAACGGCCGTACGACCTCCGCCAATGCCCGACGCGGTGTGGCAGGCAAGTCCGCGGCGCTCGTGGCGGCCCAGCCGACCCGGACGACGAGTTGCGGAAAGCCGCTGTCGGACAAGACATCGGCCCGCAGCAGTTCCCGCGTACCCGGCAGTTCCAGTGGCTCGGTCAGCGGGCAGGTCGCCAATCCATAGACGGTGGCCGACAACAGCACGGCGCTGGTGGCTTCGCCCGCGCGCAGGCGAGAGAGCTTGTCGTCGGAGCCGGTATGCACGAGCATCAGGGATCCGTGCTCGTCGAGATCACCTATCGCCGTCTCGGTGAGGGTCGAGGCGTGGAATTCTCGTGTCAGCGGATCCGGCGACAGCACCGCGTTGCGGGCGGGCACTCCTTCGGAATCGGCGTGCCGCCCGCTCCACCGGGCGAGTTCGTCCTGATACCCCGGATCGGCCCGGTGCGCGGCAGCAGCCTCACGGAACGCCTCGATGAGGCGGATACGAGTGCTTCCTCCCGGAATCTCGCTGACCTGCGCGCCTTCCGCCGCGCCCGCCGCCGCCATGGCGGTGACGAAGGGGGCGGGCACCTCCCACGAGGTGAGCCGACGTCTGTCGCTGCGTCGGTCTTCGATCGCGCGCGCCATCGACACCACGTCGGCGGTCGGGGTGATCGGCACGAATTCGACAGCCGCCAGGTGTCGCGGGTCGTCGGGGTTCGGGAGCCGATGCACGACGGTGTGCCAGCCGAACGAGCGCGCGGCCACACGGAAGTGATGCAGCGCCGCACCACAGCTGATCAGCAGATCTCGATTGTCCGGGTCGGTGTGACGCAGACGTCGGTCGTCATCGAGGTAGAGGTGCACGGTGGTGTCGCCGACCCGCCACTGCCACGGCTGGCTGTTGTGTATCGAGGGCGCGCGCACAGCCAAGGCCAGCGCTGCTCGCACGGTGTCGGCGTCAGGGTGCCTACCGGTCATGGTCTTGCCTCGTTTCGGACGCATCGCGAACGATGATCATGGGGCACTCGGCCGAGTGCAGGAGGGAATTGCTCGTGGAACCGAGCGTCATGGTCGCGAACCCGCCGCGGCCGTGGCTGCCCACGACGATCAGTTGGGCTCCCGCCGATTCGTCGAGCAGAGCGCGGGCGGGCCGGTCGCACTCGACGATCCGTGTGACAGGGACGTCGGGATATCGCTCCTGATAGCCGGCGAGTTGTTCGGCGAGCAGCGCGTGCTCCGATTCGCGGATCGAATCCCATCCGACCATCGGAACGGCGATTCCGGTCGAATCACTCCAGGTATGCAGGGCGGTGAGCCCGACTTTGCGCAGCGACGCCTCGGCGAAGGCGAGTTCGATCGCCGGTCTGCTGTTCTCGGTGCCGTCCACTCCGACCAGTACGGGTCTGACCTTCCATTCCTCGGTCAGTCCGGCGACATCGTGGATCACCGCGACCGGACAGTGCGCGTGTCGCACTATCGCGGTACTGACCGAGCCCAGCAACCCACGCTGAAGCGCCCCGAGGCCACGACTTCCGACGGCCAGCATCGACGCGGACTTCGACCGTTCGATCAGCAACGGTCGCACGTCCTCGAACGCCACTTCGGTGGTGATCTCGAGCTCTCCGCCGGGTGCTGCCTCTCGGGCCACCCTGGCGGCCTCGGACACGAATCGCTCACCGGCACTGGTCAACGACTCGATATCCGAGTCGGACAGGGGCATTGTCGGCCCGAGCCCCTCGGGAAGTCCCATGGAGGTCAGGATGTGCAGTGGCCATCGGCGCATGGCAGCGGTCACGGCCGCCCATGCCGCGGCCTGGTATGCGGACGCCGAATTATCGACAGCGACCACCAATCGCGGGCCGGGAGCCTGTGCGGAGTCATCTGCCATTGTTCTGCCTTTCATCGGCGTCGGTCACCTCTGATACCGAGCTTTCCGCATCGGTGTTCCGCAGGGCAGAGACGAAAGTCCCGGCCCCGATGGGCCTGTGGCACCTAACCCGAACACCTCACGTTTCCGGTGTTCCTCAGACAGAGGGGGAGTTACACAGTGGCGGTGCGGAGGTCTCCAGGACCTCCGATATCGGGCGCCGCGGGACCGCGGGCAATGCCACGTCGCTGTCCGACCACCCGATTCGGATGATGGCTTGCGGGTAGGCGGTACCGTCCAGCACCCCGGCACGAATGCGATGACGCAGTTCGGGGACCTCGAGGGGTTCGGTCAGCAGGCACGTCGACAAACCGATATTCGTCGCGGTCAGCAGCACGGCGCTGAGCGCCTCACCCGCCTGCAGGCGAGACAGCCGACTGTCACTGACAGTACCGAGCACCAGCAACTCCGCGTAGTCCGGTTCTCGCGAGGTATCCACCAGACGAGGGGAGGCGAAGATCCGGCTCGGGATGGCCCGCCCCCGGCGTGCCCGGGGCGTACTCGCGGACGGAACACCGTCCGAACCGCCTTGTCGGCCACTCCATTCGGCGAGTTCGAGTGCGTATTCGTGGTCTCCGGCATGTCGCCGAGCCGCTTCGTACATCGTCTCGACCAATGTACGACGAGATTCGTACGCGGCCTGGCGCACCGAGGCGCCATTGGCCGCAGCGCGTTCGGTCATCAACCCGAGGTAGCCCTGCGGAATGGGCTCGGAGGTGAAACTCCGTCTATCGGTTCGTCGTCGGGTGATCGCCGCACCGAGCGCGATATCGGTCATCGTCGGCCTGTATCGAACCAGTTCGACGGTGGCGAGGTGGTCGGGCCGGTGTGGATCGGGCATCCGGTCCACGACGGTCGACCATCCGAGCGAGGCGAAAGCGATGCGTAAGTGATGCAGCACCGTCCCGCAACTCAACAGCAGGTCGCGCCGATCGGGGTCCGTCACACGCAGCGCGCGCGCCGGATCGGAATAGAGGCGCAGGCCGCGGTCGACGATACGAAAGCGCCACGGCTGGGTGTTGTGCACCGATGGCGCGCGCACCGCGAGCGTGAGGGCGGTTTCGATGATTTCCACATCGGGCAGTCCGTACCGCATCCTGCGTTGTCCTTTCCTTCCTTTCGAGCATCTGGAGTTCACGCTGCCACCGCGGTCCGCTCCCGGTTAGGGGAAGATGTACCCGCACCGGAGGACCTACGGCGATGCCTTCCGCTCGGCGCGCCCTCGGTTCGACCGAGTTCGACACATCCGTGCGGTTCTGTGTCTACCTTTGGTCCTTCTCACCGGGGCACTGCGCCCCTAACGCGCGACCGACGCCGACGCGACACTCGGAGGTGCATCGCTGTCGCGGAGAATCGTCTGCCGCAGCGGCCGAAAGGAGTGATCATGTCGACGCTGGCTCAACGGCGAACCGATCGTGGTTTCCGTACCGCACTCGCGAGCGTCGCGGCCTTCGTGGCCATCTGGGCGTACGCCGGTGCGGTGGGTCTCGCCTCCGGCGCGGGAGCCGATCTCGGCGCCGAGGCAACCGCCCGGCTGCCATTCCGCAGTCCGGGCTTCGCTGCCCTGCTGTTGGCACTGGTGGTCGGTATCCCCATGACGGTCAGCGCGATGGCGGCGCTGTGCTCGTGGCAGAGCGTTATCACCCTCTGTGGAGGTAGCGGTCTGCTCTTGTTCGCCTGGGTCACCATCCAGCCGTTCGTCATCGGCCGCTCGCTCTGGCTGCACCCCGTGCTCGGCCTGCTCGGATCGGCGATGTGCGTGCTGGCGTACGGACTGTGGCGTCACCGTCACGACGCGACCGGCCGGGCATCGCGTGCCGCGGCCGTATCTCCACGGATGGTCCTGGGCGCCTGATCTACGACCGCTAGGGCGGCTCGATGGACGCTGACCCAGCAAACAATGGAAGGCAGTTATCGTGAATTGGCCCCTCGCAGTAGTGATCGTCGCCGTCGTCTTCGCCGTGATGGTCATCGTCACCACGTACCTGTCGACGAGAAAACCGTGAAACCGACCGCATCGCGCATCCCGACAACAGCTGCCTCGTACAGAACGCACAACGGCGAAGAGGCAGCGTGAAAGACTCCGCTGTTCCCGATGAGACCACGGTCAGCGCGGTCGTCGCGCGTGCGAATCGAGCGCCGTCGTTGCACAACAGCCAACCCTGGCAATGGCGCTGGAACGGCGCCCGCTTGGACTTGGCCGTCGACGCCGAACGACTTCTGCCTGCCACCGATGCCTTCAACCGACAAGGCATCATCGGCTGTGGCGCCGTTCTGCACCACGCGGTCGCAGCGTGGAACGCGACCTGGTGGCGGCCACGACTCGAGCGCTTCCCGCAACCGAGCGACCGCACCCATCTGGCTTCGCTCGAGTTCCACGGACGCCGCGCCCCATCGGACACCGATTTCGAACTCGCCGCGGCGATCGACACCCGTTACTCGGACCGCGCGCCTTACGGCCCCACACAACGATGGCCCGACCTCGCACCGGTCTTGGCGGAGGTCTGCCGTCAGCACGACACTCGCCTGGTACCGATCGATGACCGGACACGGGCCACACTCGGCAAGATCTCGTGGAGTGCCTCGGCATCGCGGCGTCGAGACCCCAACTATCAATCCGAACTCGCCTGGTGGCTCGGCGGCGCCGGCCCGTACGCGGGTGTCCCCGCCTCGGCCCTGCCACCTCGCGAGGACCCTGTCCGTGTCCCGGCCAACCGTGAATTCCTCACCGGCACAGCGGACCAGGGAGCGGAGCACCACGATCAGGCCCGAATTGTCGCGCTCGTCAGCCATGACGACACCGTCGAATCATTGTTGGCGTGCGGTGAGGCGTTGTCGGCGGTCCTCTTGGAGTGCACCGAGTACGGCCTGTCGACCTGCGTGATGAGCCATCTCACGGAAATGCCCGCGACGCGCGCGCGGGTTATCGAGGCGATGGGCGAATCCCACCCCCAGATCTTCGTGCGCCTGGGTCGGGCCACCGCGCCGAAACCGCCGCGCACACCCCGACGACCAGTCGATGACGTCCTGATCATCGGGTGAGGACAGGCTATGTGTTCGGCGAGACCGTGCAGCGAGTGAGGCCACCCGGTTCCCTGCCGACTCCGTACCTTCGTTGCCCCGACACGAACACCCAGCACACCCCAGATGTCACGAACCGCGGTCACCGCTCGCACCCGAACCGGGCACCGACCAGCGGTCTGACGGCGGGCTATATCGCGCCCCTGTCTCATCACCATATAGTGGTGTCATGCCGGACACTGAGGCCCAGCGGTCTGGTTCTAGATCGAATGGCCGGATCGCTGTCACCGAGACGCTGTCGCAACTGCGACTCCACGAGTTACTTCTCGAGGTGCAAGACAGGATCGCCCAGATCGTCGATGTTCGCGACCGGATGGATCGACTGATCGAAGCCATGCTGGTCGTGACCGCCGGACTGGATCTCGACAACACCCTGCGCGCCATCGTGCACTCTGCCATCGAACTTGTCGACGCGGGCTACGGCGCCCTCGGCGTCCGCGACAGCGACGGAAAACAGCTCGCCGAATTCGTATACGAGGGCATCGACGACCGCACCCGGGTCACCATCGGCGACCTGCCGCGCGGACACGGCGTTCTCGGCGTTCTGATCGATCACCCCGAACCCATCCGCTTGGCCAACCTGTCCGACCATCCCTCCTCGGTCGGTTTCCCCGCGCACCATCCTCCGATGCATACCTTCCTCGGAGTGCCCGTTCAGGTCCGGGACGAGGTTTTCGGCAATCTCTACCTCACCGAGAAAGCCGGCGGTCTGGAATTCACCGACGACGACGAGGTCGTCGTCCAAGCGCTGGCCGCCGCCGCGGGCATCGCCATCGAGAATGCCCGACTGTACGAACTGAGCCGTGTACGGCAGCGCTGGCTGGAAGCGACCAGCGACGTCGCCACCGAACTACTCGGCAACGGTGAGTCCACCGAAGTCCTCGAGGTCATCGTCGAACGCACGCTGACACTCACCGATTCCGCCGTCACATTCGTCGCCAGACCCGAAGACACCGACGCGCCCGCCGAGGAGATAGCGGAACTCATCGTGGTAGCCGCGGCAGGCGCTCGATCGGACACCCTGGTCACCCAGCGTATCCCCGTGGATAGATCACATTCCGGCGAGGTTTTCCGGACAGGGCGAATGGTTTCGGTCGAGAAGTTGGCCTACAACCCGTTCGGCGACGACACGGACGAATACGGTCCCGCGCTGATCCTGCCGTTGCGAGCGGGGAACTCTGTCATCGGCGTGCTCACCGCGCTGCGTCCCGTGGGCGCGCCGCCGCTGGACACCGCCGCACAGCAGATGATCGGCGTTATCGCAGATCAGGCCGCACTCGCCCTGCGCCTGGCCGACACACAGGCTCGCGTGCGCGAACTGGATGTCCTGTCCGACCGTGACCGTATCGCGCGTGACCTGCACGATCACGTCATCCAGCGGCTGTTCAGCGTCGGCTTGTCCCTGCAGGGCACCGCCCAGCGAATCAAATCTCCGGAGGTCAAGTCCCGGCTCACGGCGACGATCGAAGACGTCCAGACAATCGTCCAGGACATCCGACATTCGATCTTCGACCTGCACAGCAACAACGCGGCCGACTCTTCGAGCTATCGCAAACACCTCCACGGCATCATCGTCGACACGACCGCCGATTCCGGTCTGCGCACCACCATTCGACTGGCCGGTCCCGTCACCGTTCTGGAACCCCCGTTGTCCGACGACGTCGAGGCCGTCCTGCGCGAAGCCGTGTGCAATGTGGTCCGTCACGCGCACGCGACCACCCTGTCGGTGGAATTGCGTATCCGCGACGACGTCACCATAGAGATCACCGACAACGGCAAGGGGATCAGCGACGGCGATACCCGTCGGAGCGGCTTGGCCAATCTTGCTACCCGCGCGGCGAACGAGGGAGGCACCTTCAGCATCGATCCGAACCCGGGCGGAGGCACGATCCTGCGCTGGTCGGCTCCCCTTCCCTAACCGTTCGAGATACCTCCGTCGCCGGGCTGCTCGGCAGCGGCAAGGAGACGCACGGCTCGTACCGCCCCATCACACGCCTGCGGGAGTACGCCCAACAGCCGATCGGTCACGTCCAACTCACGTTGGTAGAGCAGACCGTAGGTGAAACTCGGCTCCTCGTCCTTCTCCGCGTCCCGGCTGATCTGCAGCAGGTGCCGCTTGGCGACCACTGCGTCGTGATGCTCGCCGAGCGCGTCTTGCAGCGACTCCAATGCGGCCAGCGCTCGCTCTCGTTCCGGCTCGCACGGACCGATCGACTCGATGTAATACCGCAACCTTCTGACAGCTTTGCGGACGGAATGGACGGTGGCGTCGCGCGAATCCTCGCCCAGCGCCAGCGCCACGGCCCGCATCCGGTCCTGCACACGTTCGACGAGATCGGCGAGCAACACGTCGGGACGATCCACGTACGCCCAGTTGGCCGTGCCGCCGCGCAGTTCATCGATCTGCGAGTCGAGATCGGTCAGAACGGCGAGGTAGCGCCTCGAGCCCAACAACGCCCGGCCCTCGTTCCTTGCCTGTTCGATGTTGTAGTCGAAATACTGTTCGACTCGCTCGCGCACCGGACCGCGCAGATACCGAGCGCGCAACGCTCCGGCGCTCGACCGCAGGCGCACAGCTTGGACATCCAGATCGTGTGCCGCACCGAGTGCGAGCCCGAACCAGCGCAGATCCTCGATCAGTCGACGTAGTTCGCGATGACGATCACGCGCGATGCGATGGGCGGCAACGGCGCTGCGGGCCCGTCGCGCCGCGACGATGATCGCTGGAATCGCCTCGGCGTCTCCACTACGCGCGGCGATCTCCCCCTCAACGATGATGTCGCGCTGTGCGCACAGGTAATCCGCCAACGCCGCGGCGTTGGACATCCTCACCGAATCGATGTCGAAGGCGCCGGCTGTTGATGAATCCGTGTTCAGGGTCTGTTCGCGCGTCATGGTGCCACCTAGCGTGGAAGTTCGTTCGGTCGTTTACCCCACACTTGCTCAGGAACGGCCTGTCCGGACAGGGCCGTTGGTCGCACAAGCGCGAGTCCTCCGGCCGGTACATCTGCCCGGGTGTTCCCCGGCACCGACTATCGCGGCGCACCGTACGACCGGTGCGCCGCGCCCGCATTCCTCGAGCTGCGATCCGCCGCAGCGCGGTTCCTGCCGCGAAAAGCCTTGCCGAGTCACGATTCTCGATCCGAGCACACAGGTTGGGTCTACCGCTGCGATACGCAGCGCTTTCCGTCGGTGTACGACCGACCGCAGACCTACCGGGAGCCTAGCCCGCACCGTCGTCCACGGCAGAGGCCGGAAACCTCGGTGTCGTTGGTCTCCGGATTTACCGACCGAATGCTCTTCGCCGGGCCGAGCCAGCCCCGTACGAATAGGTATATCAATGACGTAGGAAGGTGCACGTGGACTCGTTCAATCCCACCACCAAGACCCAGGCGGCGCTGACCGCCGCCCTGCAGGCGGCCTCCGCCGCGGGCAATCCGGAGATTCGTCCGGCGCACTTGCT